>CAZMDX010000066.1:0-6235 GCA_964564805.1 uncultured Pseudoalteromonas sp.
TTGTCGTTTGTACCGCTTCTGGATTGACGTATGCAAGCATAGTGTCGGCATCAGATACTTCAAATGGGTCACCTGGTAAATCAGGTTCAATAAACATTTTTTCAATAACACCATCTTTAACTAACATTGAATAACGCCAGCTACGCTTACCAAAACCGATCTCAGACTTATCAACTAGTAAGCCCATGCCATCAGTAAATTCACCGTTTCCATCTGGAATAAGCGTTATGTTGTCTGATTCTTGATGTTCTGCCCATGCGTTCATTACAAATGTATCGTTAACAGAGACACATATGATTTCGTCTACGCCGTTAGCTTTGAATGTTTTAGCCAATTCATTGTAGCGAGGAAGGTGAGTAGATGAACATGTTGGAGTGAATGCTCCAGGCAAAGAAAAAACAACAACTGTTTTACCTTTAAACAACTCATCAGTAGTGAGTTTTACCCACTCGTCGTTAACACGTGCAGCAAATGTGCAATGTGGTACTGCTTGTCCAGATTTATCTTCAAAATTTGGGTTAGACATTTTTGGTCTCCATCTAAGGTTAGTAAAACTAATTCTGATTAATATACATAATGTTATTAAACATTTAAAATTATTATTATCGATTAAGTAAATCAGTTTAATTAATCAATTTATCTATTATTTAAAAAAATCTTCAGAATGCTCGCTCAGCATTGCCTCAATATCTTCGATATCAAGTTCAGGCAATTGGATGGTTTCTTGATCTTTGTTGGCACCGCAAGGGATTGCCTTTTCCTCGTCAGCCCACTCACCTAAATCAATTAACTGACAAGTTTTACTACAAAATGGACGAAAAAGATTACTTTGGTTCCATTCGACTTGTTTTTTACAATTAGGACAACCAACTTTACTTGGCATAGGAATACCTCACCTCGAATAACTGAATTAAAACCTTTAACAACATGCCAGCTTAAAACTCACCTTACTGTCTACAGATGAACTTCCATGCATGGTCAGAATAAATAAATTAAAGCGAATTGCAAACCGATATTTATTACCTGACAGCATCGGATAATGTCCTTCGTCAGTTGAACTTAAGACTCGGATTAACTCATTTTTATCTTCAGCAATACCTTGGTAAAAACCTTTTTCCGCTTCGATCATCCTAAAACGCCCTCTTTCCCTCAAAAACGACAGTGTAATCTCCATTGCTTGCTGGATAGGAGTCAGTTCTTGCAACCAACTGTTGATATCTTTTTGTTTTTTTTCACTCGGTTGCTGTAGCCAATAGTGTAAGTTTGGCAGATCGAAACTACAGGTACCCCCTGGTATGGAAAAACGTTGTCTGATAGATGCTAAGAACCTATCCTCTTTAAGTTCTGCGCCGACTTTTTTATTACTTTTTAATGACTCGCGAAGACGTAGAATTTTTTGTAAAGCGAACTGTAAAGCATCGTCGTCGATATTTGGGTGTTGCGACCAAATGACCAAGTTTTTTTCGTGCGACTCAATATCTTTGAGCACATCATTACGTAAATCGATACGTTCTGACAAATCAAGTAAAGTGAAAAGTGAGTCTAGAAAGTTAATATATTGCCAATCTTCAATCGCAATTTTACCTTGCTCAAGCTGCTTAAATAACTGCTCAAGCCTAAGGTAAGTACGCACCTTTTCGTTGAGTGGAAACTCATATATTGCTTGCGACATGATGACCTGTTTATGTTGGTTAAACTGCAATACTTGCAGTGGATAAACATTGTAAAGAATTTTTAGTCAAAGCAATAGGGCAAAATCAATCTGTATTTAGTACGACTATGCATTATGCATTGCAAGTTGTAGATAATATTGATGTAATTGATTGACCTGTTTCAATAAAGCCTCAGTTTCACCGTTGTTATCGATAACATCATTTGCCACTTCCAAGCGCTGCTGTCTGGTTGCTTGTGCACTCATAATCGCGCGGATCTGAAGCTCATTTGTTTTGTCGCGCAACAGGGTTCTTTGTAGTTGAGTCTGTTCTTCTACATCAACAATAACGACCCTATCGACTTGTTCATATAATTTATTTTCAACTAACAACGGCACACTCAAAAGACAATAAGCCGATTCAGCTTGCTGAGTTTGTAATAGCATTTGCTGTCTAATGGCAGGATGTAAAAGTTGATTAAGCCAATTTTTAAGTTCTTTATCGTTAAAAACGATAGCTCGTAATTTAGCTCTATCTAAACAAGCTAAGGATGGGCTACTTGAACGGTCCAACACCGACTGGCCAAACTTATCAATTATAGCTTTTAAGGCTGGCGTTCCTGGCTCAACGACTTCTCTGGCAATCACATCGGCATCAATTATATCAATGTCATATTGTGCAAACATATCAGTGACCGTGGTTTTGCCACTACCAATACCCCCACTTATGCCCACCACATAATCACTCACGGCAACATCCACATCCAATATTGCGTAACAATCCAATCACCATAGATCAAGGTTAGCCAACCGGCGGCGGCAAGGTAAGGTCCAAATGGAATAGGTTGGCTTTTATCTTTGCCTTGAATAGTTAGCAATGTCACACCAACAACTGCACCAACAAATGAAGATAGCAATACTACTATAGGTAAATGTTGCCAACCTACCCAAGCTCCTATTGCGGCGAGCAGCTTGAAATCGCCGTATCCCATTCCTTCTTTACCCGTTATTAATTTAAACGCCCAATACAAACTCCATAAACTTAAATAACCAACTGCAGCACCAATTAGTGCATCTTGGCTAGACACAAAAGGACTGCCAATACTCAGTAACAAACCTAACCATAACAACGATAGGGTTAATTGATCAGGCAATAACATGGTATCTAGGTCGATAAAGGTCATTGCAATTAATAACCAAGTGGCAACCACCGCGGCAAAACCCGCTAAGCCAAAGCCAAAATGCCATGCGACCCAAGTAGATAGTAGGCCCGTGGTTAATTCAACTAGGGGGTAGCGAATAGATATGGGATTTTTACATTGGCTGCATTTGCCTGTGAGCAATAACCAACTAATTAAAGGGATATTTTCCCAGGCTCTTATTTTATGCTGGCATTTTGGGCAAGTTGAATCAGGTTTAATTAGATTAAATGCTGGCTCTAAGGGACTATCTGCTTTAAGTGTTGACTGGGTTTGTGAAGCCGTATATTCAGCAATCTCGGCGTTCCAAGCGTGTTCCATCATAATGGGTAAGCGATAGATAACCACATTTAGGAAACTGCCGACCAATAAACTGATAATAAAGACGAAACTCATAAAAAAGGCTGGTGATTCAGCCATTAACTGAAATGATGCTTGCATAAAGATACTTATAAATAATCAATGAGAAAAAGTAATACCAACATTTTGCCAGAATTTTATCTAGCAAGCCATGACATAGATAATAGTGGACTAAAAAACTGAGAATAACTTAAATTACATTACCCATTTCAAATATGGGTAAATACATGGCGACAATTAACCCACCAATCACGACACCCAGTACAGCCATAATCATCGGTTCTAATAAGCTTGTTAAGCCGTCTACCATATCATCTACTTCTGCTTCATATATAGTGGCTACTTTACTCAGCATTTCGTCAACTGCGCCAGCCTCCTCACCGATAGCAATCATCTGCACCACCATTGGGGGAAATACCCCCGTTGTGCGCATACCAACATTCATGGGAATACCGCCTGACACTTCTTTTTTCACAAATAAAATGGCATCACGAAATACTGAATTACCCGCAGCCCCTGCAGCAGAGTCTAATGCACCCAAAAGGGGGACACCCGCTGCAAATGTGGTAGCCAAAGTACGGGTAAACCTAGCAACCGAAGCTTTTTTGAGGATTTCGCCAATCACTGGGATTTTCAGGGTCTTAGCATCGACCCAATCTCTAAGTTTCAGAGATTTTTTATGCGCTCTGGAAAATAAAGACCCCGCAGCAAACACAGCGCCGGCAACAACCAAACCATAATCTTGCATAAATCGAGAAATACCCAACACAAATTGAGTAAAAGCAGGGAGCTCAGCACCGAAACTAGAGAATATTTCTTCAAACTGGGGGACCACAAAAATTAGAAGAATGATGGTAACAATCAACGCTACTACTACTACCGCTATAGGGTAAAACATGGCCTTTTTTATTTTGGATTTAAGGGCTTCAGATTTTTCTTTGTAAATAGCAATTCGGTCGTAGATGGTTTCCAAGGCGCCGGACTGCTCGCCAGTTTCTACTAAGTCACAATATAAATCATCAAAATAATCCGGATATTTACGCAACGTAACCGAAAGGGGGTTACCCGCGCTAACACTAGCACCTATTTCACTTAATAAAGTACGCATTTTTTTATTGGTGTGACCAGAAGCGACCATATCAATGGTTTGAATTAAGGTAACACCGGCACTGAGCATAGTGGCAATTTGCCTAGATAATAACGCAATATCGACGGGCTTAATTTTCTCCCCACTGCCGAACAATGGCTTGGAGAGTTTTTTAACCCTTTTAGCAGAAATACCTTGCCTACGCAGTTGGTTTTTAGCCTCAATAATAGACGTAGCGGAAATTTCACCTTTGACAACTTGCCCCCGACGATTCGAGCCGTTGTAAACAAAAATTGTGGGTGAAGTTGCCATAATCTACCTTACTTGATTAAAATCAAAATCAAAAAAAACCCGGAAAGTCCGGGCCTATGCGTCTGAAAAGTTACAAACTTAACAAAGTGTTGTTGGGACGCAAGCAACAGCCCAACTTATAGCTTTTGTAGTTGTGTCTTGAGTAGGTGTGAGCTTGTAAGTACCAGCGCCAGTTATAGTAGAGTCTAGACCCTTAGTCGCAGTGATAATACCGCTAGCTGCAGTAACTACACCCGCATTACTACTCCCTGCTACTTGTGCAACATCATCTGGCACTCCATTATCACCACCTTTACAATTAGCAATAGGAGTACCCATCTGTACACATATTTCAACTGCCGTTTTTGCTGCAGAAGTCGCGTTAACAACTTCAGTAAAACGCGCTTTTTCTGTATATGATTGATAAGCTGGCAATGCAATCGCTGCCAAAATTCCGATAATAGCCACAACAATCATTAGTTCGATTAAAGTAAAGCCGCTTTGTTTTTTTGCATTATTCATTTGAGTCATGTCCATGGTATATCTCCAACACATATTGTGTAATGTTTAAATTAAAAGTTTTTTAAAATTAGCCGATTGCCAAATTATGGCGTTGTTTCTGAATTCCTGAGTAGTATAGAACGAGTTATCTATCTGACAAGTATCTAAAAATATACCTAAGTCTTAGTCATAGAGTACAGAATTAGTATCATACCCATCGGACTATTACAAAATTTCTTTAGTAAGTCCTCTTTTCTTACACCATATGACATAATTACTGCTATCGAATATCAGAAGAACTTGTTTTGATGACTCTTAAAGACAAGTCTATGGCATGAACATGTTTAGTTAGTGCCCCTGAGGAAATAAAATCCACTCCTATAGCAGATAAAGCCCGTAAGCTTTCAATAGTAATATTACCAGACACTTCTAGTTTGCATTGCCCTTTGTTGACAATAACCGCTTGCTTAAGCATGCCCAAACTAAAATTGTCCAACATGACAACATCAACCTTGGCCTCAATGGCTTGATGTAATTCCTGAATATTTTCAACTTCGACTTCCACTGGTAAGTCAGCATTATGTCGCCTTGCTTTGGCTACCGCAGCGTGAATTGAACCACAAGCTAAAATATGGTTTTCTTTTATAAGGTAGGCATCATACAAGCCGATCCGGTGATTTTTACCACCGCCACAAGTCACTGCGTATTTTTGTGCCAGGCGCATACCGGGTAATGTTTTTCGGGTATCTAACAATTGTGTATTGGAACCCGCTAACTCTTTCACACATTTTGCAACAACCGTTGCTGTGCCTGATAGTGATTGTAGAAAGTTCAGCGCAGTTCGTTCACCCGTTAATATTCGCCTAGCATTACCCGACACTCTGACAATGGGTTGGTTAGCCTTTAACACGTCTCCGTCTTTGGCATACCACTTTAACTGAATGTTTTTATCAAGTTGGGTAAAGGTTTCTGACACCCAAGCAGCTCCCGCTAACACACAATCTTCCCGGGTAATGATATCGGCAGTAATGCTTTGATTAGCAGGGATCAAGTTTGCAGTGATATCCCCTTGGTCAACATGTAATCCATTCAAGTCCTCTGAAAGGGCTACTTTAACAGCTGATGTAACATCAATATCTTGCATAA
>CAZMDX010000067.1:0-8578 GCA_964564805.1 uncultured Pseudoalteromonas sp.
TAACCTGAACTACGTGACGACGACCAGCAGAAGTCGGCTTAGCTTTCAATAATGGCATGTCTAATCCTCTTCTTAACCTTCGCTGCCAGCAAAGTCGATGTCTTGACCTTCTTTAAGCACAACGTAGGCTTTTTTCCAGTCTTTACGCTTACCAAAAGATGAACCGTGACGCTTGGTTTTACCCTTGACGTTTAAGGTACGAACAGAATCAACTTCAACTTCAAACAATTTTTCAACTGCCGCTTTGATCTCTTCTTTGTTCGCATCTTTGACTACTTTCAAAACAACTGTGTTGTTTGTCTCAGCAGCTAGCGTTGCTTTTTCAGAAACATGTGGTGCTAATAGCACCTTAAGTAGACGCTCTTCATTTATCATGTTAGCGACTCCTCTAATTGTTTAACTGCATCAACAGTCATCAATACTTTTTCGAATGCAATAAGACTTACCGGGTCAATACCCTGCACATCACGCACATCAACTTTATACAAGTTACGTGCTGACAAGAACAAGTTCTCATCTACGTCTGATGTCACAATGAGTACATCTTTCAGTTCAAGCTCTTTCAACTTAGAAATTAATTCTTTCGTTTTAGGTGTTTCAACTGTAAATTTTTCAACCACGATTAAACGGTCTTGACGTACCAATTCAGAAAGGATGCTTTGAATAGCACCACGGTACATCTTCTTGTTAACCTTTTGGCTGTGATCCTGTGGCTTAGCTGCGAAAGTTACACCACCAGAACGCCATATAGGACTACGGATTGTACCGGCACGGGCACGACCTGTCCCTTTTTGACGCCAAGGCTTGGCACCACCACCGCGAACTTCAGAGCGTGTTTTTTGCGCTTTAGAACCCTGACGAGCTCCTGCACCGAATGCAACTACTACTTGATGTACTAGTGCTTCGTTAAAATCACGTCCAAAGGTTGCTTCGGATACTTCAAGAGCGCTATTTGCGTCTTTCAATACTAATTCCATCACTTAACTCCCCAGACGTTACGCTTTGATAGCAACTTTGATAATGACATCGCCACCAGGTGCACCAGGAACAGTACCTTTAACTAATAAAAGGTTATTCTCGGTATCAACTCGGACCACATCCAAAGATTGCATAGTTACACGCTTGTTACCCATCTGACCGGCCATTTTCTTACCTTTGAAAACTTTACCAGGTGATTGGTTTTGACCAATCGAACCAGGTGCACGATGCGATAATGAGTTACCATGTGTGTTACGTTGGTGGCTAAAGTTCCAGCGCTTAATAGCACCTTGGAAACCTTTACCTTTAGAAGTTCCGACAACATCAACCATTTTAGTTTCAGCAAAAATACCAACAGTAATTTCACTGCCAACTTCTATGCCTTCGCCTTCATTGTTGTCTAAACGAAACTCCCATAAACCGCGGCCTGCTTCCACGCCAGCTTTAGCAAAATGACCTGCTGCAGCTTTATTAACGCGGCTAGCTTTTTTCTCGCCAGCGGTGACTTGAAGCGCTTTATACCCGTCCGTTTCATCAGTACGTAACTGAGTCACACGATTCGGGGTGGCTTCTATAACAGTCACAGGTATTGAAACACCATCTTCAGTGAAGATGCGAGTCATACCTACTTTACGACCGATAAGACCAATCGCCATGTTAAAACCCTCTCTTTTTAGCCCAGGCTGATTTGAACATCAACACCGGCAGCTAAGTCCAATCTCATCAATGCATCTACTGTTTTATCAGTAGGTTCAATGATATCCACTAAACGTTTATGTGTACGAATCTCATACTGGTCACGCGCATCTTTATTTACGTGTGGTGAAGTAAGTACTGTATAACGCTCTTTACGTGTAGGTAGTGGAATAGGACCGCTAACCTGAGCACCTGTACGCTTCGCTGTTTCAACGATTTCAGCCGTAGACTGATCGATCAACTTGTGATCAAACGCTTTCAAACGAATACGAATTCTTTGATTTGGCATCGATTAAGCTCCAACCGAAAGAACAAAAAAAATCATCCACACCATCAATAACATTGATAGGAGGATGCATGTAAACTGCTGACCCAAAATTAGGGTCTTGTTTTATCTGGTTATATATTGAATATCAGTAAAAGCACCTCAATTCTAACCAAATTCACCTGCTCCGAAGAACTAGTGGGCGCGAAGTATACTGCTAATTGAGACAAGCGCAAGCGCTTTTTAGTTATTAGATGCCTAAACATTGGTGTGCGGAGGGATTAAAAAAACAACGTAGTTACAACTTTAGAGATTTGATAGGGCTAGATCGGAGCGTTCATATTCATCCATTAACACTAGCGACTGATCGGTACACTTCGGCAAACTCCTTTGTAATCTCAAAACAACCTGATAATTAATTGATCTTTCATCTCATAACTTCTTATCTTTACCTAAGTGATAAAATAAATTATTTTCTGGACAACTTTTTATGCTGTGATCCACACCGTTTTTAGCAAAATATCAACCAACTCATACCTTAACAAGCTCGCAACCCGCATCAAGGTGTATCGTCATCGAGATTTTGTAATTAACATCAGCTTTAGCATCAATAATTAATTGGAGGTTTTTTGCGTTATCAGCACTTAATGAGTTAAATATCGGCGTATCGTCTGTATTAGGATTAGAAAAAGTTGGATTTGCTCTATATTTTAGAGCCATCTTTAGATATTTATCGGTATCTAAAGACGCAAGCCAGCATGTAGATGAGTAAGCCTCTCCCCATATATTATCAGAGTCCGCCCCCAGCAACAAAAGCCGCTCAAAACTTTTTGACGAATCAGATTTTAACGCCCAATACAGTAAATTAAATCCATGTTCTCCCGCAGAATTAATATTTAGTTTTTTCCCAACTATTTCTGACAACCTTTTTTAAGTTACCTTTTTAACTTATTTAGCTGCATCATTTAACTGCTTGTCCATAAAAACTTCGCTACGAGATTTCATAAACCTTAGTTTTATAGTGTCACCGGCACAACTTGGAATAGCCAATATTGACGATGCTAAAGGTAGTAATAACTTTTGGCATATCATTAATACTAACGGGGATCTATTTACATATAGATGCAACAGGTATCGAGGCAATGGGTATGTTCTTTATATAAGAGATGTACACTCTAACTGTACTTCCCTTTCTAAAAGCTATTTGCTGTCCGAAGTCTGTCAGTTATAGTAGGGTCTTACCATTAGAAAAATAGCCTAAAAGTAAATTAAGCAACCATATGAATTCTGAACTTAATCAAACCCACCTCGACCGCATTCACCAGTTGCTCAAAACATACCCTTCTCTTATGGACGCGTATCACAAATTAGAACCGTTCGTATTAGGCTTATTTAACGCAGAACGGATGAGCATTTTTCAGCGCCGTAGACAACATCAGGATTTGGTGGCCCGTTTTAAAACGGGTAAAGAAACGCGTGAAATCAAAGTCCCCATTAGCCCTATGTCAATTGCTGGTTATGTAGCGCTGAGCCAATTGCCACTCATCATTGATGACCCTTATAATAAAGAAGAACTTGAGAGCATCCATAAACGCTTAAACTTCGCAGATAGGTTCGACAAAGACTCAACTTTTATAACACGCAATATTATTTGTATACCGATCCTTGATTCTGGCGTCTTGATGGGCGTGATGCAGATCATTAATAAGAAAGATGTGGCTTTTAGTGACGATGATCTTGCTCTTGCCAATGCTATCGCAGAGATTATAGGTAAAAAGTTTCGGTATGAATTAGGTGGTACTAGTCAACCGTTTGATTATCTGGTTCACCGCAATCTAATTGCCGAAAAAGAATTAAAAAAACTTCAAGAAACTAGCCATGACAATAGGCAGTTGGTGCAACGTCTAACGTCTGAGCACAGAATACCAGAGAATGATTTAGGCAATGCGCTATCTGTTCATTTTCAAGTGCCGTATATAGACTATCTACCGGATAAATATCATCTTTTTCAAAGCGATAGCAAACTCAATCTGTCCTATTTAAAACGCAACTTCGTAGCCGTACTAGCCGATATAAAAGATAACCCTATTGTGCTGATGGCAGAGCCCAACAATGCCACTTTATTAATGGAGATTGAAAGGGCTTTAGGTATAGACAGCTACGAGATATCAGTCAGTTTACCTAATACTATCCTGCAGTATCTAGGTGAAGCGGCAGGCGGTGGGTCTGGTCCTGGTGCAATGGATGAGATCCTTGATGAGATTGGTACCAACTCAGATGAGATTGACGTTCAATCAGATGAGATGTCTGATGATGCGCCAGCAGTAGTCAGACTAGTCAGTAGGGTATTACATGATGCAAAACGTTTAAATGCCTCAGATATCCATATCGATCCTGAAAAAAATGCGCCCACTCGTGTACGTATGCGAATAGACGGAGTCTGTAGGGATGTCACTCAAGTGCCTGCGTCACACCACAGTGCAGTGATTGCTCGGATCAAAATCATGTCAAATCTAAATATTGCCGAGAAGCGAGTACCTCAAGACGGTAAACTGTCTTTCAGAATGTCAGGACAATTGATTGAAGTACGAGTTGCGACTATTCCGACTATTGCCGGCGAAGGCGTAGTCATGAGGATATTGGCTGCAGGTGGTGCAATGCCCATGAATAAACTAAATTTATCTCCATTTAATTACGAAAAAATTCTTGAACTGGTGCAAAAACCACATGGCATAATATTAGTAGTGGGACCCACGGGTTCTGGTAAAACCACAACATTACATGCTGTATTAGGGCACATCAACACACCAGAAAAGAAAATTTGGACAGCGGAAGACCCGGTAGAAATAACACAGCCTGGCCTACAACAGGTGCAAGTAAGCCCTAAGATTGGTTTCACATTTGCCAATGCGTTAAGAGCGTTTTTACGTGCCGACCCCGATATAATACTGATTGGCGAAATGCGTGATAAAGAAACTGCGCATGCTGGTATTGAGGCGTCACTGACTGGACACTTAGTTTTTTCTACATTACACACCAACTCCGCTCCAGAAACCATTTCTCGTTTGTTGGACTTAGGATTGGATCCTGTCAACTTTTCTGATGCCTGTGTAGGTATCTTAGCGCAACGTTTGATCAGAACTATCTGTGCAAATTGTAAGGAAAAGTACCCTGCAAGCGAGAGTGACATTTCGTTCATTAAACGCCAATATGGTCAAGAATACATCGAAGAGCTGAACTTGCCTGAAACACTCATGCTCTCCAAAGGCAAAGGTTGTGATGAATGTGGTGATACTGGTTATAAAGGTAGAACCGGTGTTCATGAACTATTAGCCATGACTGGAGAATTACGGTCTCTAGTATACAAAGAAGCCTCTGTTCACGACATGAAAGCCCAAGCTATGAATGATGGTATGCGAACACTGACTCAAGATGGGATATTAAAAGTATTGAAAGGTGATACTGATATTCCGCAAATACAAATTATTAGTGGGACTGTGTAGACTGATATATAACTACTACCTGTATACTGAGCAAAACATAATTATCTTATATTTAGCTCAGTATAAAATTATACGAATGAATAAAAGTCTGCTCATAATTGATTTTCAAGTTATTACTGTGTTGTTTGGTATACACCGTAATCCCAATAACTTGAAGCGTTATTAGTAGGTCTATCTTGCACATATTAACCACAATGCTAATGTACTTAATCTACATCACTTAGTCTCAATATAATTTAAAAAAATAAATAAAATTCAAGGGAACCAATATGATAGACCTAAAAAAAACCTTGCGATGTGCAGCGGGTTTAGCCGCACTGCTTAGCTTTTCCTGTGCTGCATTGAGTCAAACTAATCAGAGTTTAGAGCAAACACCTTCTGATGGATCACAGGATAAAAAAGACTGGGATGTGCTTAATCCGTCTTTTGACTTGGCAACGGTATCAATCGATACAGATCAAACAACTTGGTCAAGTTTAGATATCACCCCCGATGGCAAACGCTTTGTCTTCGATATGCTTGGGGATATATACATCACAAGTATAAAAGGTGGTAAAGCCATAGCTTTGACTCAAGATTTTGCATGGAACATTCACCCTACAGTGAGCCCAGACGGAGAAAAAATAGCGTTTATCTCTGATAGAGGCGGCTTATCTAATCTTTGGGTGATGGACAAAGACGGTACCCATTTAAAACAGCTCAGCACAGAAAAAAACAACTTAATCCATTCGCCTAAGTGGAGTCCTGATGGGCAATATATAGCAGTGAGCAAAGGCATTATGTCGAGTCGTAGTATTCCAGCAGGTGAAATTTGGCTTTATCATCATTCTGGCGGTGACGGACTGGCCATTAAAGAGCGAGTGAATGGTAAAATAGACCAAAAAAATATTGCTGACCCAGCTTTTTCACCCGATGGTAAATACCTGTATTTTACTCAAGACATAACAGGGGGTAGCACATTTAGCTACAATCGCGATCCTTTAGAAGGTATTTTTGCTATCACTCGATACGAATTATCCAATGGTGAAGAGGAACGTTTTGTCAGTGGCACAGGCGGCGCAGTGGTTCCAACTCCTTCTCCAGACGGTAAACATCTTGCTTTTATTCGCCGAGTAAAAGAGAAAACAGTACTTTTTGTTAAGGACTTGACGACAGGTATGGAAAAGCCACTGTTCATGAACCTTGAACGAGACATGCAGGAAGGCTTCGGTTCAGAAGGGTATTTTGCTTACTTTGACTGGACACCTGACTCTAATCACATCGTTTTTTGGACAGGTGGTAATTTTCATAGGTTAACTGTCAAAGACCAAACTGTTGTTATTATACCCGTGAATGTCAAAGCTGAACTTAAATATGCTGACGCAGTCCGTTTTGACGTAGATGTAGCACCTGATGAGTTTTCTATTAAAATGACACGCTGGGCACAAAAGGCTCCTGATGGAAAGTCAATACTGTTTCAAGCATTAGGTAAGCTGTATGTAAAAAATATTAAAACAGGAAAGACATCTCGTCTAACCAAACAAAATAATCACGATGAACTTTATCCACGTTACTCAAATGATGGGAAAAGTATTGTCTACACAACATGGAACGATCAAGATTTAGGAACCGTCAGAATAATCAAATCACGAGGTGGTAAAGGTAAAAAACTGACAAAAATGCCTGGTCATTATATCGAACCTAGTTTTTCAACTGATGGGAAATTAGTGGTCTACGACAAAGTCACAGGTGGTTATTTACTTAGCCCTGAATTCTCAGTTGAACCAGGAATATATGTCGCAAATATCAAAAGCGGTGAAACAAAACGTATTGCTAAATCAGGCTCAGCACCACACTTTGCTGGTGACAATTCGCGTATTTACCTAACTACATCAGTTTCAGGTAGTGATTATTCTGAAACACAGTTAATTAGTGTGGATTTAAACGGTGAAGATAGACGTGAGCACTTATACGGCGCCGATAAAGTGACTGAATACCGATTGTCCCATGACAAAAAGTGGGTCGCCTTCGTACATCAATACAATGCCTATGTAGCCCCTTTTGTAGATACAGGTAAGCGCGTTAACGTTGGTCCTAAAATGTCTTCTTTGCCTGCTAAACAAATATCAAGTCGCGCCGGTGAATACCTAACATGGAGCACTGATAACCAATCTGTTAGTTGGTACCACGGAGCAATATTTTATGAGCGAAAATTAAAAGATGCCTTTGCTTTTTTTGTAGATGCGCCAGAAGAGTTACCAGAACCAGTAAGTGAGGGTATTGACTTATCTTTCGAGCAAAAATCAGATAAGCCCGCAGGTTATAAAGCCTTAGTAGGTGGCAAAGTGGTGACCATGCGCGATGCTAATAGACAGCGAGAGGTAATTGAAAACGGAGTGGTGTTAATCAAAGACAATAAAATTGTAAAAGTAGGTAAATATGGAGATGTCACCATTCCTGATGAAGCACTACTTATCAACACTAGAGGTAAAACTATATTACCAGGTCTTATCGACACTCATGCTCACGGTTCACAAGGCAGTAATGAAATCATTCCACAGCAAAACTGGAGCATGTTTTCTAACCTGGCATTTGGTGTTACCACAATCCATGACCCATCAAACGATACCACTGAAATATTTTCAGCTGCCGAATTACAACGAGCAGGAAAAATAATTTCGCCAAGAATTTATTCAACAGGAACAATATTGTATGGAGCCGAAGCTCTGGGTTACAAAGCCATCATTAATAGTTATGACGATGCTCTATTCCATATGCAGAGGATGAAAGATACTGGAGCCATCACGGTCAAAAGCTATAACCAACCCAGACGCGACACACGCCAACAGGTCGTGGCTGCAGCCAAAGAACTGGGCATGATGGTAGTACCAGAAGGTGGTGGGAAATTTCAGCAAAACATATCGATGTTAGTCGATGGTCATACGGGCCTTGAACATTCATTGCCTATTGCCAAGGGTTATGATGATTTAACGGCGCTTTGGTCTGCGACAAAATTTGGTTATACACCCACGTTTGTAGTGTCGTACGGCGGCATGATGGGTGAAGAGTACTTTTACGATAAAACTGAAGTATGGAAAAATACGCGCTTGATGCGCTATACCCCAAGTTTTTTGGTAGACAGTCGTTCAATAAGACG
>CAZMDX010000068.1:0-5286 GCA_964564805.1 uncultured Pseudoalteromonas sp.
CTTGCTTTTACAGATCTTAAAACAGGCGAGCCTGCTCTAAGCCATGTTAAGCAGGCACTAAATAATGGTATGCATGTTTCTATGACAAACAAGGGACCTGTTGCTCTGCATTTTCCTGAGCTACATAAATTAGCCTTGAGTAAAAACGTGCAAATAGGTATTGAAGGGACCGTAATGAGTGGAACGCCTTCAATAAACTTGGGTAAGGAAATGTTGTTAGCAGCAGGAATAACCAAGATTCAAGGAATTCTAAATGGAACAACTAATTATATATTAGGGGAAATGTCCTCAGGTGTTGACTACAGTGTTGCCCTAAAGCAAGCTCAAGAACTTGGGTATGCTGAAGCGGATCCTACAGGTGACGTTGAAGGGTACGACGCTGCAGCAAAGGTCGTGATTCTAGGAAATCTTTTGATGGACTTATCTCTCACACTAAACGACATAGAACGTGAAGGCATTAGCCAAATCACAAATGACGATATATCTAATGCAACCAATGCCGGTAAACACTGGAAATTAATTGGTTCTGTTCAAAAAACAGACAGCGGATTTATCGCAACAGTTAAACCTGAAATGGTGTCACAAGAACATCCACTTGCATCAATAAAAGGTGCGACTAATGCGATTACCTATTCAACAGAATTACTAGGTGACATCACCCTAATTGGGCCGGGTGCGGGGCGGTTGGAAACAGGCTACGCTGTTATTGAAGATATACTTTCAATACATAAAAACGCACTTTAAAAGGCGCTGACAGATTGGTCCTCAATCTGTCAGCATTTTGCTTATACCCGTATCAAGCATGATCCAACACTGCCGATTTTCGCCAGAAATCATCCAATATGCGGTGTGGCTTCACTATGAATTTAGTCTGCAGCGTTAACCATTATCGACAAAAGACCCATGATACGTCTGCTCACGTTCTCATCCTCGAAAAAGTAGCGGCTATAAATATTTTACAAGGCTAAAATTGTGCGGTATGTCACTTAGAATACTGCTTAAATATTAAGCAGGGCGACAACCGGTATTTACAACAGCTCAAATATTGGTGTCTTCTAGATAAAATAACACTTTGTCATAGTCGCCATATCAACCATCAGAGTCTGAAGGTATTAATAAGAAAAGTGAACGTGATTCAGTACCCATAAAATTAATCGATATGTCGACTCATAACATGAATAAATGAGCATTTTAAAGTGCTTATTTAACATGAACTTATAGACCTGCCACCCATTTATCTTTTTTCGACGACCGCAAACTATCTGAATAACCAGCCTTGCTTCATAATGGTAGCTTCAGTAAGCCTGTTGCTCATCGCTTAATTAAGCGAAGTGTTATTCCTCTTATCTGCAAGTTGAGACCGGCGCCTTGCAACACTGTAAAATTTGTCTATCATGCACCTTTGAGCCAGCTATCACCGGAGCTAACATTATGTCCCCTACTCCAGATTTTGACTACTACCCCCACAATCACAACATACACTTCGCGGCAATTATCGAACGTGGTGTCAGTGTCATGTGGGACGATGGTATCGAGTCACAATTTCACGTTTACTGGCTGCGGGAAAATGCTGCCGACGCACTTACCTGCCATCCAGAAAGCAAAGAGCAACAGATCCAGCTATTGGAATTACCCGAGGACCTGGCAGCCACTGAGGTCAGTGTATCTTCTGCGGGAGAGCTGCAAGTCAGTTGGTCTAACGGTGAAAGCAGTCGCTTCGCACCAGGTTGGTTACGAGCCTATTGCCATCAGGCAGGATCCGCAACCTTTGAACTACCCAAACGACAGCATTGGAGCCGGGAAGACCTAGGGGCAGTTCCGCGCTTTGACGGTCCCTCGGTGCTAAAAGACCGCGTATTGTTTGGTCAATGGTGCGAAGCCCTGCACAGCAAAGGGCTGGCAATACTCGAAAATCTACCTACCGATGAAAGTGTGATTGAACAGATACCGGCCTTGATAGGCCCAATCAGACAGTCAAACTTTGGTTACAGCTTCGATGTGAGGACGTCGACACAGTCTACCTCCAATGCCTATACATCGATGGCGCTTCCACTGCATTCAGACTTGTGTACTCGCGAATTTATGCCGGGATTACAATTTTTACACTGCCTCGAAAATAGCAGCGAAGGCGGTAACAGCTTACTCGCTGACGGTTTTTATTTGGCTCGGTTATTACAACAGCACGCCCCGGAACACTATGCCACCCTCAGCACTGTGCCCATGGACTTTTACAATAAGGCAAAAGATAGCGACTATCGTTTTAGTAAACCGCTAATAGGCCTAGATGGCGATGGTGAACTCGACGAAATCCGCTTATCACCTTGGTTGCGAGCCCCTTTAAACGCACCTATTGAGACGGTAGACCGTTGTTATCGGGCATTACGCTACTTATTAAAACTGTCGGAACAGCCAGGAAATGTTATTACCACCCGTCTACAGCCCGGTGATTTACTCGCCTTCGACAACCGCCGAATATTCCACGGTCGTACCAGCTACGATGCCAGCAAAGGCAATCGCTGGCTGCGAGGTTGTTATGGAGAGCGCGAGGAACTCTGGTCTCAGCTAAGAATACTGGGCCGAGAACAGCGTTCAGGGAAACGTTAATGCATTTTAAGTTCTAGCGATGGTAACCGGCGCAACTAGGCACACAGCTAAGCAAAAATTGATGCGAACGCCATTGGTAACCACGAGATACAAACACCGTTGAACGGTGTTTGTATCTCGTGGTTACTTATCGAACAATTAAACGCCCTAGACCAGACGCTGCAACACGATAGTTTGTCAACCTGATTACGCTGCGATAGAAGTCATCAATGACGTACTGGTTAAACAAAATCGTAGCTAAACGTTGAACGAACGGCCAAACGCCACTGCTGATTTCCCATCAATGCGCACAGCTTTTATCCTCTATCTTTTATCCTAGCGCAGGTCGTTAATTGGGGGATCCAATATATAAATTCTAGCATTACATCAAACCACGCTACGCTAAGTGTACTTTGTTGACATCACAGTTCATCTCAATGTCTGTTGACATATCACTTTATACCAAGGATTGCTCACGTTAGGGTTTTACTATGGGCAGAGCCTGGGGTACTTTTTGAATTGGCCATATAGGATGTCATCAAACCAGCTAAAGTCCTATTAGTAAGAAAAAAAGTGGGTATTGGCTCACTTTATAAAGGCGCATAGCTTATTAATCATTGGCAAAAAAAGGGATCTGCTGTCACAAATTTGTAATTACCTAAAAATTTATATTGTTTAACACACAGGTATTTATCAAAGGGACGCAAAAGGGACCAAAGCAAAATAATATTTATGTTGTATATTTTGCTCGCTTGGGCAGTTGAATAAATCCTATGTAACTGCTTTAGATTGACCCTGCCCTCGCTCGCCGGCCAGCGATAAGTTTTAGTTGCCATGCAGCCACAGCACCCAATAAACCCGTGGCAGCGATACCACCGAAGTAGATAGCATAGCCTTGTTTACCGGGATACTGTTCTAGTAAAAAGCCTTCAAGTAATGGCAGATAGATATCTGGCGAATAGCCGAGTAAGGATATGATACCAATTGCTAAACCTTTTATTTTGTTGGAAACATCACAACTTTGCAATGTTGACCAGAAGATCCCTCTGACTGCGTAAGTGAGAAAACCAATAACAAGCACAATACCCAACAACGCTGTCGAACCCAAACCTGCAGGCAGCATAACAAGACTTGCTAGTGATATTGAAGCAAAAACCAACAAGATGCCTAAGACTAATTCACGATCCAGAAAATCACCTGCAAAGCCTGCCACCACGGCTCCAATTGGTCTCATCCAAAGCTTTGCCGTGGTGATTGAAGCCACAGCTAGCGCCGTCAGACCGTAATAGTTTTGCATGTAGGCTGAGAATGAATAAGTGGCCCAAAACAATTGGTAACCAGTGAGAATACATATACCACATAACCAAATTTCATACTTCGATGCGACAACCTTAAGATCAGCCCATAGATTAGACTCCGGCTTTGCTGCATGAGCATCGATGTCTTGCTTAGTTTCTGGTTCAGGCAATATAAAATACGCAATGGGAGCCATAACCAACATGCAACCAACATACAGGTAGATCACTTTTTTCAATGCATCGGGAGTGTCTTGGCCAGCTGAGCCTGTGTAATAGGCAAAAATAGCAACGGCCAAAGTTGCCAATAAGGCTTCAACCAGTCCTCGTCCACCATCCAAAATACCAAAAAACCGGCCTTGTTCAGTAGGCTCAGCTAACAAATTGGTGGCTTTAATTAGCGCCGCCCAAAAAGTCAGGCCCGCCGCAATACCCCAACCAGCGAATATCACGATCAGAGATCCAAAAGATGGCATAGTTGAAAACCACAAACCAAGCAGACCAGCAAATGCCAATGAAAAAGACATTAATGTTCGCGGTGAGACCCTATCGGCTAACCACCCACTTGGTAAATACGTCACCATGTAAAGCACTCCCAACATGGCGTACATCTGCCCAAGCTGAGTGCCCGTGATCCCAAATGATTCGAGGATCGTGAGCTGAAAATTTTGTCTTAAATAGATCAGTGGATAAACATTACCAGCAATAATCACTAACACGCCGAGCTTGATATAACGTTGCAGTGTGGTGTCATTACTAGGAGTTGATTGCGGCATATTATTAGCTTTTTATTATGTGTAAGATCGTATTATTTCTATAGTAGCAGAGCCAAGCAAATTGCTAGACCAGATTTTGTATAAAATTTCGTCCGTAATCTTACTTGAGAACTTTCTGCTTCGCTGCTCAACAAGCAAGGGCTCAAATTCGACCTCTTAGCTTTGGGATAACAATACATTGTGACAGTAAAAACGATATCATTTAAACGATAAACTTTAGCTACACCAAGTGCCGTGGTTCATTCAGTAACATCGTACATACCTTGCTAATCAATCAGGCCATTGTTTTTAAAAGGTAAGTATTGTTACAGCAACTTGACCACCGCTAGTTCAACGCCAGTTCTCATCTATTCACTTTTGAGTTTTTCATGAATATCAGTGATGACGTTATAAACCAAAACAGCCTTGGAATAGCATGGAATGACATCACTGATTTTATTCCATGCTATCGCCCCTGAATAGCTGCTTGCAAGTTGTACTGTAAAATTCGGTGGTAAACTTGGGAACTAATTGGGTGTCTAAGTTTTCACTTCGTTGTATGAAATCCTACGAGCTTGAACCCGGCTGATACTGCAAGCCTGTTCTGATTTTTATACAAACGTGTCTTTTACCTCTCTATGAGCGATGCCTTT
>CAZMDX010000069.1:0-1599 GCA_964564805.1 uncultured Pseudoalteromonas sp.
GTAACAAATATGTACTCATGCTGTGTCATTGCTTACCTAACCGATTCTCTTTTATTAATCATACAAACATCTAATATTGAATAAAAGGGTTCAAAGTCAGTAAATATATTTGTCATCAATTTTTTCTTTCCTCATCTTGCTTTCCTTCTTCTTCTCTCTTCTATAACCTGTCGCTTAATCAAGCTATCTAAGCACTCAAAAAACAATTGTTTTCTAAGACATTTGTTCGTTGTATTGTGTGTGCAATCCGATGATTTGTCTTCTATTAAATGTGCAAATAGTCCGTAATACGCTAGTTGAGGCACCTCTTTATTTAAACTAAGTTAAGTTTAAATGTAATTTTTAAAGATTATTAGGCTCTTTTTTTAATAATTGGCGGCTTTATAAACGAGCCGCTTATCGTAAGAAGTCTTCACGCGAAATAAATTCATATCTGGGAATAAACAAATATTTAGCTGCGACTGTTTGGCAAAGAATAATGGCGCTTTCTTAATATTTCGCATTATGTTTAAAGGTGCTAAATTGCCCAATTAAGTTACGGTTTTGGATAACTAGTTGCTAAGCGTCATCACCTCAAGAAGCATGGCAATGCGCATCTTCAGCCTATTAAAGTTAACACGTGAGAATCTTATGACTAAGATCTGCATGGTTTGTTGTCCTTGCATTACTATATTTACTGTTTACCGTAAATGGAGATGGCATCGCTCTTAAATTTCTTGAATATGTCCTTTATGTTGTCATTATCGCTTTTCAGTTTAGATTATTATGTATTGACAAGGGAGCATGTATATTCAAACCGCTCAGAGTTAAAATAATACTGAAGTGCGAACACAAATCCATAACTTTAAAAACAATCTTACTGATTATTAAGATTGCGCTCACGTATTAATCTTAACGTTGTTAATTAGTCTCAATAATGGGTAACCAAACAGTGACAGCAGTTCCTTGGCCCATAACACTCACAAACTCGACATCTCCCCCATGAATTGAAGTTATTTCTATAACCAGCGATACGCCCAACCCGCTTCCTGGTACAGAACCCGATTCATCTGCTCGGTAAAATCTCTCTCCAACTCTTTCAAGCTGTTCAGGAGTCATACCTATACCATTATCAATAATGCTGACACCAAACTGCTTTTTTCCGTCCTTTTCTCTCAAACTTGTTTGCAAAATAATATCTTTATTTTCAGCTGAATATTTAAAGCCATTACTTAATAAATTTCTGAATACCTGCCGCATTTTTTCAATATCAAAAGATAATAAAGGCCAATTCTTCGGTTTTTGTAAGTGCACTTTTTGTCCACTAAATGCACCTTCAACTTCAATACATGACTCTTCCACTATCTCTTGTAGTGTATTGTCTTCCATATGAAAGTCTTTTCCTGCTCGAGCTTCTATACGAGACAAATCAAGAAGCTCATCCAGCAGATGCTTGAGATTTAATGACTGGCGATGAATGGTTTCGTAGATATCATAAGATGTTTTTTTATCATAATCACGAGACATTAATAATTCAGAAAAACCGTAAATACTAGCAAGCGGTGTGCGTAATTCATGAGCCGCAGTAGATAAAAAGTCACTTTTCATCCTATCAACTTC
>CAZMDX010000070.1:0-12675 GCA_964564805.1 uncultured Pseudoalteromonas sp.
CAAAGATTGATTAAAATTCTTTTTTTTAAATTAGTTATTTCATATTGCATAAAATAAACATTTTAAGCTTAGCAACTCTTGTTTTTATCCCCGGTAGTGACATTATTGCGCCTTATACATTAACGGGTGGTTATGATGGTAATTAGGACGAAATTGAATGCAATTGGCTTAGTTTTATTGGGGGTGTTCGTACTCACTGCCTGTGGTCAAAAACGTGCTTTATATTTACCTGAAAAGCCTAGCACAAACACTACCGCACCGGACTCAAAAGCATCAACACAGTCCGCCGAAGAAGGAAAAGATTGATATGGACTACTTTGCCTATAAAGATCAACAACTGTTTGCTGAAGACGTAGGGCTTGAAACCGTAGCTCAAACATACGGTACGCCATGTTATGTATACTCGAAAGCCACAATTGAGAGGCATTGGCATGCGTTTGATAGAGCAGCGGGTAGCCAACCACACTTAATTTGTTACGCAGTAAAAGCTAATTCTAATTTAGCGGTATTAAATGTGATGGCCAAACTAGGTTCAGGCTTTGATATTGTTTCTGGTGGTGAGCTATCAAGAGTACTCAAGGCTGGCGGAGATCCCAGTAAAGTGGTGTTTTCTGGAGTGGGTAAAACACATTCTGAAATTGCCTTAGCCTTAGCACATAATATTAAATGCTTTAATGTCGAATCACGAAGTGAGTTAACTCGTATAAACGAAGTAGCTGAACAATCAGGTAAAAAAGCCCCTATTTCGATTCGCGTCAACCCTGATGTAGATGCTAAAACCCATCCATACATTTCTACAGGTCTTAAAGACAACAAGTTTGGGGTAGAGCGCCAACAGGCAGTTGAAATTTACCAATATGCACATAGCCTACCCTTTTTGAATGTTATCGGCATTGACTGTCATATTGGTTCTCAACTGACTCAATTAGCACCTTTTGTTGATGCTTTGAACATATTACTTAATTTAATAGATGAATTAGCCAAACACAATATCCATATACAACATCTTGATGTAGGTGGTGGATTAGGCGTGACTTATAACGATGAAAAACCACCTCACCCAGATCAGTATACTCAAGCAATCACTGAACGTTTACAGGGACGAGAAAAGCTATTATTAATATTTGAGCCTGGTCGTGCAATTATGGCTAATGCTGGGGTGTTATTAACCAAAGTCGAATTTTTAAAACAAGGTGCAGAGAAAAATTTTGCGATCGTTGACGCCGCTATGAATGACCTTATTCGCCCAGCACTTTACTCAGCATGGCAGAATATCATTCCAGTAAACGCTAAGCTTGAAAGAGCTAAAGCTGTCTATGACATAGTTGGACCTATCTGTGAAACTGGCGATTTTCTTGGAAAAGACCGTGAATTGACTATTGCACCTAATGACTATCTTGCAGTTCGCAGTGCTGGTGCATATGGTTTTGCTATGGCGTCCAACTACAATAGCCGATGCAGAGCCTCAGAAGTACTAATTGACGGTGACAACATGCATTTAGTCAGAGAGCGCGAAAAAATAGAGCAATTGTTTGAGAGTGAACATATACCAACGTAAAATTTTTTTATTTACATTAATTAGTTTTTTCACATTGTGACTATTTAGCCTGTATCTTGTTAAAGACATAGTCAGTCTTTCACTGAAATGATATAACTAATTCTATCTCCAATACGTACCCAATATCGCGTATTGATAACAATTTTAGTTAAGTAGTCGCAATGCAAGTTCAGTTTTCAAAGATGCATGGTCTGGGAAATGATTTTGTTGTTATTGATAACGTAACGCAAAACGTATTTTTTTCCAAAGAGAAGATCCAACAGCTATCAGACAGAAATTTTGGAATAGGATTTGATCAGCTTTTGATGGTTGAACCTCCTTACGATCCAGAACAAGATTTTCATTACAGAATATTTAACGCAGATGGTTCCGAAGTTTCCCAATGTGGAAATGGTGCTCGCTGTTTTGCTCGATTTGTTAGAATGAAAGGCCTAACCAACCGTAACAAAATCGTCGTTAGCACTAAAGCAGGTCGTATGGTTCTTTACCTAGAGAAAGATGGGCAAGTGACAGTCAATATGGGCGTTCCCGAATTTGAACCAAACTTAGTGCCAATCAAAGCAAATAAACGCGAAAAAGTGTATATATTGAGAGCGCAAGAACAAACCTTTTTTTGTGGTGCTGTTTCCATGGGTAATCCACACTGCGTGTTACTAGTCGACGATGTAGAAACTGCAGATGTTGAAACTATGGGCCCTTTGCTTGAGAAACACGAACGTTTTATCGAAGGTGCAAATGTTGGCTTTATGCAAATTATTAATCATAGCCACATTAAACTACGGGTTTTTGAAAGAGGTGTAGGTGAAACATTAGCTTGTGGCAGCGGAGCATGTGCAGCGGTTGCTGTAGGACAATTACAAAATAGATTAAGTAAAGATGTAAGAGTTGATTTGCGAGGTGGTAGCTTAAAAATACGTTGGCAGGGTAATGACAATGTATTAAAGATGACCGGCGCAGCTGAGCACATTTTTGATGGATATATTAACCTTTGAGTAAAGAGTTGCAAAATAAAATGGATATAGTGACTGCATATGAATCTGAGAATCTAATTGACGCTGAGCAAGTCGCCGCCTACTTACTCGAAAACCCTGATTTTTTCATAAAGTTCCCACAAGTTATTGAGCAAATCAGTATCCCTCACATACACAAAGGTAGCGTTTCTTTGATGGAGCTGCAAAGTGAGCAGCTGCGTAAAAAGGTCAGAAGCTTAAGTCATAAGCTGAATCAATTAATTCTTATTGCCAAACAAAATGAAGCTATCTATCGTGTATACGCAGATTTGAATTTACGCATTCTAAAGTGTACCAATCTTGCTGATCTCGTCTTTATTTTGGAAGAGGTTATTCAAGAAAACCTGCAGCTAGCATCCGTCACCTTAAAACCTTTCAAAGGTGCCCATGCTATGCCCGAGATCCAGCGCCGCTTGTTTATAGAAAAGCGTTTCAAGACACAGCGGTTTTTCTTTGGCCGTCTAAGCGATCATGAACGCAAATTATTGTTTGCTGAACAAGAAGCTAACTCAGTGGCTTTACTCTTGATCGGTGACCTAGGCGAATTTGGGATTTTAGCAATCGGTAGCAAAGATCCTAGCCACTTCAACCCGGGGATGGACACACTATTGATAACACAACTGCAGCAATTTTTAGGTATTTTGTTACCTAAAATGCTGACTTATTGATTAGTAAAGCGTTAAAACCAAGCTTACATACTTGGTTAGAAAAATATTTTGCGTACTTGAGGTACGAAAAAAACCTAGCTAATAATTCAATAGAAAATTATCAACGGCAGCTTTTGGTATCTTTCAATCAGCTTGATATAAAAAATTGGTCATTATTTACTACGACAGATGTACGTAACCTTTTAAACGAGGCTCGTAAAAACGGTCTAGGTTCTCGCTCAATTGCTTTACGTTTATCATCTATCCGTGGCTTTTGTGCATTTTTGGTTCAACAAGGTCAGCTAGCACAAAACCCAGCTTCATCAATTCAAGCACCTAAACAAGCCAAACCATTGCCAAAGCAGTTGAATGTTGATGAGATGCATCAATTACTAGATATTAAAGAAGATGACCTTTTGGCTATTCGAGACAAGGCCATGATGGAACTTATGTATAGTTGTGGATTACGTTTATCAGAATTAGCTAATCTTAATATCAAAAGTATACAACCTGACAGACAACTAAAAGTTATAGGTAAGGGGAATAAAGAACGTTTATTACCCATTGGTAAAATTGCTTTAGAAGCATTAACTTTCTGGCTAAAAATAAGACCAGAACTGGCATCTAGTGGAGAGCCTGCGTTATTTGTTGGTATGCGAAAAAATAGGATTGGCACTAGGCAAATAGCCAAACGTATGAAATTGTGGGCTATTCGACAGAATTTAGAGCAATCGGTTAACCCACACAAACTTCGGCACAGTTTTGCTACACATGTTTTAGAATCAAGCTCAGACTTAAGGGCAGTGCAAGAATTACTCGGACACGCTAATTTATCTACAACCCAAGTATATACGCATCTGAACTTTCAACATTTGGCTCACGTATACGACGGCGCACATCCTAGAGCAAAGAAATCCAAGCCATCTTAAAATTTAAAAGAATATATATTCCCAAATGATTTATTATAAAAAACTTAAACCAATTGAAGCGATTACCTTCGATTTAGATGACACCTTGTACGAAAATACAAGTGTGATTATTAAGGCAGAACATTCATTAATTGAATTTATGCATAATCAATACCCTGTCACTAAAGATGTAGACAAGGATTTTTGGCGTACCCAACAAAAAGCACGTTTTTTAGCAAACCCATCATTAAAAAATGACATGGGTCAGTTAAGACGGCTTTCCCTTGAATCTGGATTTTTGGCCTTAGGCTTATCAAGTGACGAGCTAGATGTAGCGATTAAACGGTGTTTCGAACATTTCTATTTTCAAAGAAGCAATTTTTCTTTACACAAAGATATTCATTCTTTATTAAAGACATTATCAGATAGATTACCATTAGTCGCCATTACCAATGGAAACGTTAACCTGCAACAAATCGGACTTGACGACTATTTTAGTGCTTGCTTTCAAGCTAGTGTTGAATTACCAATGAAACCTAATAAAGCGATGTTTGTTGCAGCACAGGTTCATCTTAATATTCCACCCGAAAACATTTTACATGTAGGCGATAATTTGCAAAAGGACATATATGGTGCACTTAGGGCAGGTTATCAAACGGCTTGGTATGCTGAAGATAGAAAGATGAACATGCTTAATGAAAAAACATACGTCTTACCCCATGTGCAATTAAGTCAACTAACCCAGCTGTTAGCAATTGTTTAAATCTGACCATGTAATTTAAATAAAAGGAAGGCTCTAATCTTCCAATATATTTTGTTGCATTGTTTCACAAGGTTTTTGACAAGTAGGTTTACCAACAATCTTGGCAGGAATACCAGCCACCGTCACATGTGCTGGTACATCATCGAGTACTACACTACCCGCTCCTACTTTGGCGCCAGCACCAATAGTAATATTACCTAAAATCTTAGCGCCAGCACCTATCATGACCCCTTCACACACCTTAGGGTGGCGGTCACCTGCTTCATTACCCGTGCCACCCAGTGTCACAGATTGCATGATAGAGACATTATTATCAATAACAGCCGTTTCACCCACCACGATCCCAGTTGCATGGTCAAACATAACTCCTTGACCTATTGTTGCTGCAGGATGAATGTCTACCGAAAAAACCTCTGAGTTTCGGCTTTGAATAAACAAAGCTAAGTCTTTTCGTCCAGCTATCCAGAGCTGGTTAGCTAATCTGTGGACTTGAATAGCTTGAAAACCCTTAAAATTTAATAACACAGTTAAAAAAGAATGCACTGCGGGGTCACGCTTAAACACAGCTTGAATATCACATATACCTGCCTCTACAATTTCAGGATGCAACAAATAGCTTTGTTCAAACATGGCTCTCAAAGATAAAGAACCCATCACATTATCAGCTAATTTATTCGATAAAATAAAACTTAAAGTGGTTTCAAAATTATGATGAGCCAATATACAAGTATGCACATAACTTGATAAAAGAGGTTCTTTATTCATCAGTTGCTTTGATTCTGCTTTGAGTTGCAACCAGAATTCAATACTCATTTTATTTCCTAATATCTAGACTTAAACCAAACTTGTTAAACTATATTGGGTTAAGTTTAGTGTATTTAAATACAGTGTTACTGATATACTAAAAATAGTTTTTTCTAATATATTTTGTGTGTAATGGATGTATCTCGACTTCTTGACCAGTTAAACGACAAACAACGTGATGCGGTGGCAGCTCCTGCATCTGACATGCTTATTTTAGCTGGCGCAGGTAGCGGTAAAACCCGAGTTTTGGTGCATAGAATTGCATGGTTGATGGAAGTTGAAGGAATTGCACCATACGGTATTTTGGCGGTCACGTTTACAAATAAAGCCGCAAAAGAAATGCGTGGTCGCATAGAGCAATTGCAAGGTAATGCATTAAACAGTATGTGGATCGGTACATTTCATGGCATCGCTCATCGCTTGTTGCGGGCTCATCATGCAGACGTTGGGCTACCTCAAAATTTCACTATTTTAGACTCAGATGATCAATATCGATTGGTTAGACGTGTACTTAAAAATCTTAATCTTGATGAAAAACATTGGGCTCCGAAACATATACAGTGGTATATCAACGGTAATAAAGACGAAGGTTTACGACCACAACATATCGAAACACACGGTGATGCGACACAACAAAAAATGCGAGAAATTTATCAAACCTATCAGCAAACATGTGATCGCGCTGGATTAGTAGATTTTGCTGAATTGTTACTCAGAGCACATGAGTTGTGGTTAAACAATCCTTCGGTGTTAGAGCACTATCAAAAACGGTTCAGAGCAATCTTAGTAGACGAATTTCAAGACACCAACAACATTCAATATGCTTGGTTGCGCATACTTGCCGCCCCAAGCAACAATATGATTATTGTTGGAGATGATGATCAGTCAATTTATGGCTGGCGCGGTGCGAACGTAGAAAACATACAACATTTCTTGCGCGATTTTAAGGGTGCTAAGACTATAAGGCTTGAACAAAATTATCGCTCTACCGGCAATATTTTAAAAGCGGCTAACGCCGTCATAGATAATAACCAAGGTCGATTAGGCAAAAAGCTATGGACAGAAGATAGCCCTGGGGAGCTGATTTCCTTGTACGCGGGTTTTAATGAGTTAGACGAAGCTCGTTTTAATATTTCACGAATAAAAGACTGGCGAGACAACGGCAATGCTTTATCTGATTGTGCGATTTTATATCGTAATAACGCTCAGTCGCGTGTTCTAGAAGAGGCATTGTTACAAGAGTCTATCGCATATCGCATATATGGCGGCCTGCGGTTTTTTGAACGCCAAGAAATTCGGGATGCGTTAGGTTATCTGCGTTTAATTAATCAAACAATAGATGATGCTGCATTTGAGCGAATTGTGAATACTCCCACTCGTGGCCTCGGCGATAAAACTCTATCGCAAATTCGCGAACTTGCACGCGAAGCAGAACTATCTATGTGGGATGCCAGCACCAAAATACTTGCTGAAAATCGCCTGACTGGTCGTGCTTCTAATGCACTCACATCCTTTACGAAATTAATTACACAGCTCACGCAAGATGTTGTAGAGCTTCCGTTAGAGCAACAGGCTGACCATGTAATCAAACATTCCGGCTTGTTTGCCATGTACAAAGCGGAAAAAAGCGAGAAAGCCCAAGCGAGGATTGAAAATTTAGAAGAATTAGTTACCGCATGTAAACAATTTGTGGTGCCAGAAGAAGCAGAAAACATGACTCCAATGTCTGCTTTTTTAGCACATGCATCTCTGGAAGCAGGTGATAATCAAGCGGATAAACATCAAGATGCAGTTCAAATGATGACGATTCACACGGCAAAGGGTTTAGAGTTTCCACTGGTCTTTATGGTAGGTGTTGAAGAGGGCATGTTCCCAAGCCAGATGAGTAACGAAGAACCCGGTAAGATAGAAGAAGAACGTCGCCTTTGTTATGTAGGTATGACACGGGCTATGCAAAAACTATATATTACTTACGCCGAAAACAGACGGGTATATGGCCAGGATAAATATCATACTCCTTCGCGTTTTATCAAAGAGATCCCGTCGGACTGTATAGAAGAAGTGCGTTTGCGAACAACCATAACTCGACCAGTTCAAAATCGATTTACCCCCGTCACGGGACACACTGCTTTTGAATCAACAGGTTTCCAATTAGGAGAAAGAGTATCTCACCCCAAATTTGCCGAGGGCACAGTGTTGAATTATGAGGGCAGTGGCGAACATGCAAGAGTACAAATTAACTTTGACGAACTGGGTAGCAAGTGGTTAGTCATGTCATTTGCGAAATTAACAAAAGTCTAATTTTCTAGAGGGAGTTTGAGTTATTTTGCTAATTAACTTTTAATCCCTCGTTATTAACCCACGAAATGTAACGTAAAGTATTAATAGTCGAGTACAACTAAACTGTGGCAGATTATATTTTAAAGTAGAATGCTCAATTTGATCCCTTTCTTAGAGCGACTTAATAAGAATTTAGGGCCGTTAGTCGATAATGAGTCAACAGGCAATCCGTGACGGCTCCACTAAGACACCATCATTTTATGACTTTTAAAGCCCCCGATGAACAACAGTACCTGAAATCTTTAGGTAGCCAGTCCAGTATTAAATTGGCGTCACTAAGTAAGGCTACTTTAGGTTTGGACGGTCTTCATATTATGTTTTAACTTCGAAAAATCTGCTCTTAAGATGATCGTAGCATCAGTGGCAACGTCTCAGGTGTCACAAGTAGCTTCTGTGTAACGTTTATTAAAAGTAGTGCAACTGACTATTTTACTGATGACACAGCAGGACGATTTTGAGGTGAAGAGTTTTATTTATTTTTTTAGGAGCGTACTGCTACAAGTATTACAAATGATGCAAGATTTCCACAAATTGATGGCGAATAAACTCCTCATTATTGAAAAGTAGAGTTTGTCTTGCATCGCTACTGAAGGTCTAACTCACAATGTAAAAGCGACACAAAGGCCATATAAAATGAAGCTAATCGGCAACTTTACAGTGCAAAAAACACTAGAAATCAAGTAATTGATACTCAACATGTGTGTTGCAAGTATTGATACTTGTTTTTAAACAGTTATTCCTGACTAAGACGTTTTGACTTTCGATACACCCTTAACGAATCATAGACATAAATCACTAATCCTGACCAAACACATACAAAAGTGATCACTCTTGTAGCATCTAGTGGCTCTTGATAATGAATAACCGCTAATAAGAACATTAGGCTTGGACCTATGTATTGGAAGAAGCCTAAAGTGGTATAGCGGATACGCCGAGCTGCAGCAGTAAAACATAACAGTGGAGCGGTAGTCACTACCCCTGCCAGCAACAACGTGATGTTTAGATCGGGACTGTTGGCCAACATGTTGCCACTTGATGTATCCATGATAAGCCAATAGAGCAAGGCAAAGGGCAACATAATACAGCTTTCAATCAATAAGCCAGGCATAGAGTCCACAGTCACTTTCTTACGCAATAAGCCATAGATACTGAAGCTTGTTGCTAAGACTAATGCTATCCATGGGAGCTGGCCATATGAAAAAATCAAAAAAGCAACACCCGCTAACGCCACAAATACCGCTAATAACTGCAATCTAGTTAGGCTTTCTTGCAGGAAAAAACGCGCCAGTAGTACATTAAATAGGGGGTTAATAAAGTATCCTAAGCTGGCATCAAGCATCTTATCGTTATTCACTGCCCAAATGAAGACTAGCCAGTTCATCGCTAATAATAATCCACTAATTGTTAAGGTTGCAATTATTTTTGGATCGCGGATTGCCTTAAACACTTGATTAAATTTTTTTCGAATAACCAACAGTAAACACAATACCAGCACAGACCAAACTATTCGGTGCATTACAATTTCTAGGGCTGGTACACTAGTTAGTAGCTTAAAATACATGGGGGCAATTCCCCACATTGTATAAGCAGCTAATGCGAACATAACACCTGTTTTTACTGATTTATCGTTCAACTATTTGACCCAGATTTGACAGAGCTTAATATGGTGTGAAGTGTGATATAGGCATTTCGCAAATGCAAACTAAAACCCAACCAGGGAAAAGTAAATTTATGAACAAAAGCTGGGAAATATTTTGGCGATTTTTATTGTTAGGCTGTATCAGTTTTGGTGGCCCTGCAGCACATATTGGATATTTCCAGCACACTTTTGTACAAAACCTAAAATGGCTATCACATGATGCTTACTCCAAATTAATTACGTTAAGTCAAATTTTGCCTGGCCCAGGTTCAAGCCAAATTGGATTCGCAATAGGATTACAAAAAGCAGGACTGGCTGGAGGAATCGCTGCATTTTTGGGTTTCACTTTACCTTCATTTATATTGATGTACTGGCTTGCTGTATCTGTAGACCTAGACAACCCAGCAAGTTGGTTAACTTCAATCAGTGGCGGCCTGAAATTATTAGCCGTCGTTATTGTGCTAGATGCAGTGTTCACTATGTTTAGCAGTTTTTGCAAAGATCGCGTATCTGTCTTAATAATGCTTCTCAGCATGTTATTTTTAGTTGTCTATCAATCGTTTTATACTCAGTTGTTAATTTTACTGGTAGCGATGCTAATCGGTGTAACCAACAGCAAAACCACAATAATTCACATCAATATAAGCCAAGTACTAAAAAAGGTAGCTTGGCCACCTGCGTTAATTTTTATTAGCCTATTTTTAATCAGTTTATGGTTGAGCGAATATGATTCCTTTGTTGGAATGTTCGCAACATTTTACAAAAACGGAAGTGTTGTATTTGGTGGAGGACATGTAGTGTTACCACTATTACAAACCAGTATTGGCGATACACTGACACAACAGCAGTTTCTTTTTGGTTATGCAGCTGCTCAGGGAGTGCCTGGCCCAATGTTTACTATAGCAACATTTATGGGTGCTCAATGGATAATAAATGCGCCTCTTACAGGGGCGATTTTAGCGACATTGACTATTTTTTTACCAGGGTTTTTATTAATATTAAGCGTCAATAAAGGTTCGCAATCCTTATTCCAGCATCCCAAATTTATTGGCGCTTCAGCAGGTATAAACGCTGCGGTCGTAGGTTTTCTGATGTTAGCACTCTATGACCCAGTATTTACTAGTGCAGTTCACAGCTACTTAGATTTGGGTCTAGTTGTCATCGGGTTCATAGGCCTAAAGTTATTCAAACCGCCTATATTACTGCTAATAGGTATTTTTATTTTTCTAGGTTTTGTTTAAATATTCTTGCTAAGTTAATGCTTTAGTATCCGCTGAATATTGATTACGACCTGCTTGTTTAGCTTTGAACAAATGAATGTCGGCCTTACCAATCAAATCTATAGGGTTCACCACCGCATTTTTTTTATGGGTTGGACTAAAAGCCGATATACCTACACTGATCGTTACCACCGGGTATGAAGCCTTTTTAGCTGATTGAATGTTTCGATCCTGCACGTTCTGAATTAACTCTTGTGCTACTTGTTTAGCCCCTTTCAAATCAGTGAAAGGTAACAAAAGGACAAATTCGTCACCTCCATACCTCGCTGCAAAATCGCGTTCTCTTCTTTTACTAGAGGCAATAATGGTAGCTATAATTTTCAAACAGTTATCACCTTCTAAATGACCAAACTCATCGTTAAATAATTTGAAATGATCAATATCAATAATCAATGCCGCAACGGAATGATGACCCCGAACCGCCGCGTACCATTCCTTATTCAACATAGTATCTAATTGCATTCTGTTGGCTAAACCAGTTAACCCATCAGTACATGAGACCTGAGCAAGTTTTTTGTTTTGGGCAACCATCGTCATCAAGTTAGTAACACGGTATATTAAAATACTAGGTCGTGTTTTTTTATCGATATAATCAACTGCCCCCATAGCTAGACACTCCTCTTCTTCGTCAAGACTAGGTTCTTCGGTCAAAAACATGACGGGGATGTGCGCGGTAAGTTGGCTGTTTTTAACAAATGTACACAACTCTTGTCCTGAGATAATAGGTGTATTCACAACACTCAAAACCAAGTCAATATCTTTAAGCATGATGCTTTGTAAGGCGGATTTGCCATCTTGGGCTATTTCAATATTAAATGCTTTTGCAAAAAGCGAGGTCAGTAAATTGATGCTATCAACATCCTCATCGATGATCAGTAATGTGAGATGCTGCTGATGAACGGTCATAACATTTGTGCACAGTGCGTCAATTTGCGACTAACTGATTTGAGGTTTAGTATAAAAGCTCTTAATCTAAACTGGGTTCTTGTAACAATACTATCCAAAAGTAGAACATATTGTTCTTGGTATAACGCTCGAAACATTTTGAGGGATTTGTTCCTAATAGTCATACAGCATCTTCACCTGTCTCAGTCTCCATATTTATCTGATTATGATTACGTCTATCTCTAATCTCATCTTGTAACTTGTGCTGTCACAACAAGTCATCCTCACCCGTGTGATAGGCATTAGTTGGCATTCCTATTTAAAACATACCATTAAATAATTGTTGAGCAAATGCCTTTATCGGATCTTCATCGACCAAACTATTAATCGGTAATCTCAATTTACCTAACGTGTCGAATAAACGATTGTTGACACTCGGTGCAAAATTTAAAAATTTTTGATTGCCTAATTGCTTGCTGTCTTGAAAAGTTTAATTCCTGGGCATTAAGAATGTAGATGCCTGACAGCGAAGCTAAGCGAGTGATGAAGAGTAATTAATCCTTAAAAAAATTGATAATAAATACTCACAATTTTTATGAGGTTATCTAATGATCCTTAATTATATCCGCTTATATTTTTATCAGTATTCAATTTGATTGATTTTTTCTTTGTTAGCAAGTGAACCTCAAGATAAAAACACGTAAACTCATGCTTTATATATTCCTTTTGAGCAACAGTTGTCAGATCTTCCAGTACAGTCTTCATCTACAATTACCCAAGCGCAACAAGTATTAAAGCAAACCTTTGGCTATGATCATTTTCGAGATGGACAAGCACAAGT
>CAZMDX010000071.1:0-2762 GCA_964564805.1 uncultured Pseudoalteromonas sp.
CGCACTTTATCTGACCAATAATCATAATGGGCGATACGCCTTAAACTGGCTTCAATACCACCAATGATCACCGGTTTTTTATACGCTTCTTTGCAACGTTGGGTGTAAACAGTCACTGCACGATCGGGGCGTTTACCACCGATGTTACCAGCAGTATAAGCATCATCATGACGCAATTTACGCTCAGCCGTATAACGATTGATCATCGAGTCCATATTGCCTGCAGTCACACCAAAAAACAGAACCGGCTCTCCGAGTTTCATAAACTCATCTTTGCTATGCCAATCAGGTTGAGAAATAATCCCCACTCTAAATCCCTGCGCTTCCAATGTTCGCCCAATCACAGCCATACCAAAACTGGGATGATCAACATAAGCATCACCAGTAACCAGAATAATGTCACAACTATCCCAGCCTAATACGTCCATTTCTTTACGAGACATAGGTAAAAATGGCGCAGGTTCAAAACACTCTGCCCAATATTTAGGGAAGGAAAACAAGCCGCGCTCCGCTTTCATTCTGGCGAATGGTTTGGCTCTTGAGGCTGGTTTAATGTCTAAGGCTGGTTGAATATTTGGCATGAAACTCTCTAAAAATATGTCTAAAATACTGATCGAATACAAATTGAATACTATATAAAAAGCGCAGCGAATAGCTGTATAAAAAATCGGCGACACTATAGCAGAATACTTTAGATGCCGTTGACTTAAAACCACTGTATTAATGACAAGTTAAAGCTAGTGCATAGTACTTTTACTGAATTGAACTCATCTGAACTAAATTAGTCGCCTTTAAAATTAATGTTAGACCATGTCTGAGAGTCGTGTTTGGGCCAAAAAACAGTGGCTATTTAGCAGCAGGCGCCCTGGCAGCAGGCGTTTCGTCCGTTTTTCTTATTTGCTTGTATATTCGCAATACTGTCAATCGGTACTTGGGCATTAGTACTATCTGGTGAACTTCACTTTATGCCCTATGACGGACTTATTTTTTGGCATGCTCACGAAATGTTGTTCGGATTTGTGGCTGCTATTATTGTCGGCTTCTTACTTACCGCAGTGCAAAGTTGGACTGGGCTGAGAGCCAAACATGAAAAACAGCTCATGGTTATTTTTGCTCTGTGGTTATTTGCACGCATTTTTATGTTGATAGACATATTTGCCTTAAAATGGCTCACCGCCCTACTCAATATTAGTTTTTTACTGCTAACGGCATGTTTTATGGCTAGGTTAGTGTTAAAAGTTAAACAAAACCGAAACCTTATTTTTGTACCTATATTGCTTTTACTGGCAACGGCCAACTTGTTCACACATTTATCTGTTATTACTGGCGAGATGCATTTCTATACTCGGGGCATATACAGCACGTGATGATTATCACGCTTATGATGACGGTTATTGCGGGTCGAGTGTTTCCTATGTTCACTGCAAATGGCACTAAAACACAAAAAGTAAGCAACCTAGCTTGGCTAGAAAAATCGGTTATTGGCTCAAACGTCTTAATAGTACTGATCTATTATTCAGAAACACAAAATGTTCTTCCCATTAAAGTGATGGTGCTGCTGTTTGTATTAAGCTCACTCGCACATAGCATTCGCCCCATACGCTGGCGAACTCAGGTAACCTTTAAAACGCCATTAGTGTGGTCATTACATCTGGCATATTGGTTTATACCCATCAGCTTTTTGTTGTTCGCTTTGCATTATGCAGGTGTCAACATATCTGTATCAAATGCGCTACACGGTTTAACCGCAGGTGCAATGAGTTCTCTGATATTAGCCATGATAGCGCGTATTTCACTGGGTCATTCTGGTCGGCCACTGACACCTCATTGGATATTAGCAAAACTCATATCCGTTCATTAAAGACTGTGATTCATTTCCAAATACGGAGCTCAAGCAAGCTTACCGCTCTGTGACCAAAGAAGAATAGAAATAGACCAAACAAAATAAACATTGAACCTACTATTAAACTGTCTGACACAATTTCAGCGTTGAACTGACTTCCAAGAAAAATAGCGACAACGGGTGTGATAAGTGTCACCAAAGAGACGGTGCTTGCTGAAAGGTGTTTCAATACATAAAAGTAACCGACAAAACCCAACAACGAACCAAAAACGCCCAAATACATAATGCTCCACATCGATCTAGATAGAAATTCGGGTAGTACAAAGTTGCCATCGAGTATCAGCCAAGCGACAAGAAATAACGGCAAACTAACGGTTAAAGTACCCACTGTACTCGCCACTGGGTGCATGTTTATTTTGACACTTTTAATCAACACACCACTTAATGAGAACAGGGTGACTGCAATTAGGATAAACGCCAAATCTAAGGGGCTGATAGACGCGGTGCTTGTGTTGGTAAATAGTTTGTCATAACAAACGATAAACAAACCAATAAAGGAAACCATCAAAGCGAGCTTTTTAGATAGACTAAATGGTTTTTCAGCTAATATTTTTTGCGAAAATAGCCCTGACAATAATGGTGCAATGCCAAATACCAGTGAAATCATGCCTGAGGGAATAGTCCGTGCTGCAAGATAGGTAAACACCATGCCTCCTGCAACTCCGATGGCAGACAGACTATAGAAACGACAGGCAAGCTTATCCCATGAGAGCGGTATTTTAGCTAACTTAAGAATCACCAAACCTAATACCAAGGCTATGCTCATTCGTAACAGCAAAGCTAAACTTGGACTAACAAACTCTGAACTCCAAACAATACCTAAAGGGGTTGTAGACCAGATTAATAATACGGTGATATA
>CAZMDX010000072.1:0-6201 GCA_964564805.1 uncultured Pseudoalteromonas sp.
GTAGATTTGTATAACAGGCTTAGGATCATAACGTTGACACCCACAGACTTACCAGAGCCGGTAGTACCGGCGACTAGGAGGTGAGGCATTTTTGCTAAATCTACCACAACAGGTTTACCGGAAATATCTGCGCCAAGAACCATGGTTAATGGTGACTCGGAAGATTGAAACACATCAGCGCTGATCACTTCACTTAGGCGCACCATGTCGCGCTTTTTATTGGGTAATTCTAAACCAATAACAGACTTACCTGGGATAACTTCTACCACGCGCACCGAGAGAGCTGACATAGAGCGCGCCAAGTCTTTTGATAAGGTAGTGATTTTACTGACTTTAACACCCGGGGCTAAATCCATTTCAAAACGTGTGATAACGGGACCCGGATATACACCGACCACACTTGCCTCGATATTAAAATCAGCAAGTTTGGCTTCAAGTAAACGAGAAACAATTTCTAATTCTTCAGGGGTAATCGGATTTTTAACTTTATCAGCGCGTTCCAGCAAAGCAAAAGATGGCATAGGTCCCTGTTCTTGGTTAACACTCGCATCCGATACAAGTTCTTTATCTTTATCTATTTCGACTTTTGGTTCGGTTGGTACCTCGGCTTCTGTTTCGGCTTCTGGTTCAGCTTGTGTCATAACAGGCTCTACTTTTCGAGATTTACCTAAAGAATTAATTTTATTTTTTAATTCACTAATAGAAACAGGGTTTGAGTTAACAGGCTCTGGATCATCAAGAATGCTTTGAGGTAAAACAGGTTCATCTGAATATGACGTATGGTGATGTTCAAAATTACTATTTTCAGATCCGTCGCCCCAAAAGTTATCATCAGCAGCGGCTAAATCTGTATGTTCTGGTGTTGCCTTTTTAAAAGGTAGGAGCAAAATAGACGCCCCTTTAATTTTTGCCGGTGTGCGGTAGATAAAACGACTAACATCTATAGCCAGTTCGCCAATTTTATCAACAATCATTACCCACGAGATACCGCTTAACAAGGTAAAACCTGTACAGAAGAAGCAAAGTAACAATAGGGTTGTACCTACCAAACTAAAATAAGGTATTAACGACGTACTTAAAACATCCCCGATGATGCCACCAGAAGTGTAGTTATGAATGTCTTCTACATTAAGACTTAGCAAACCCGTTGAACCTAAAACGAATAAAATGACACCGATCAATCTTAGTCCAATCGTGAGGTAATCTATTTCAAGTAAAGTTTTGGTTTGTTGAAATAAAAACCAGCCTAAAAAAGCACAACAAAATGGTAAACTATAAGCAAAAGAACCTAAAATAAAAAACAATATATCAGCAAACCAAGCACCAATTGGTCCTACCCAGTTATTTACATCGCTTTGCAAGCCAGCTTGGCTCCAGCCAGGATCGGCAGGGTGAAAAGAAGTCATAGCCAATAATAAAAAAAATGCAAAGACACAACTAATAATCATGCCTACTTCCATAATTCTTTGAATACCCGTGAGTCGCGCCATATAAATAGTTTTCTTTTATCAATGTTGTTAGCACAATTACTTAAGATACCAGTGCAGTACTGAAAATCCTAGTTCACTGACACCTTCCGCTCGCAAATTAAGCAATACTTGGCAACAAATATTATCTCAAGCTTATTTTAACTTGAGTTGACTCTTTTATCTCTTCCATAACCACATATGTTCGTGACTCGCTGACCCCAGGTAAACGTAATAATGTATCGCCAAGCAACTTTCGATAACTAGACATGTCAGCAACACGTGCTTTAAGTAAATAGTCAAAATTACCTGAAACAAGATGACATTCTTGAATATCCTCATGTTTACGTACTGCGGTAGAAAATTCTTCAAATATATCAACTGAAGTTTTTGTCAATGTGATCTCTACAAAAACTAACATAGACGCCCCTAATAATGAGGGGTCAACACGAGCGTGATAACCAGTAATGTACCCTTGAACCTCTAACCTTTTTACCCTTTCTAAACAGGGACTTGCACTCAATCCAATTTTATTTGCGAGGTCGGCATTAGTGATTTTTCCATTTTTTTGTAATTCAATAAGAATGTTTCTATCTATCCTGTCAAGATGTTTGGGTGTTTTTATCAACATACAATATACCGTAGAGTGACTGTCATACAAAATATTATACTTTTGTATGCCTGAATACAAAACAACTTACTTTAAATATTCAATTATACTTTTCACTTCAAAATATCCCTGTAATTGGAGTTTAGTTATGTTGATCGGTGTACCAAAAGAAATTAAGAACCATGAATATAGAGTGGGTTTGACCCCGGCTGCAGTAAAAGAGTTTATACAACATTCACATCAAGTATGGGTAGAAACACAAGCAGGACATTCTATTGGCTTCACAGACGAACAATATATCGCAGCTGGTGCTGAGATAATTGAGAAAGCAGAAACCATCTTTGCTAAAGCCGATATGATAGTAAAGGTAAAAGAACCACAACCAAATGAATGTAAAATGTTACGACCAGGTCAAACTTTATATACTTATCTTCATTTGGCTCCAGATCCGGTTCAAACTCAGTTATTAGTTGAATCTGGCGCAACTTGCATTGCTTATGAAACGGTCACTGATAATAGAAATACATTACCGCTATTAGCACCCATGAGTGAAGTAGCGGGAAGAATGTCAGTACAAGCCGGTGCACATTATTTAGAAAAAGCACAAGGCGGAAGCGGAACTTTATTAGGTGGCGTACCAGGTGTTGCTCCAGGAAAGGTAGTAGTGATAGGTGGTGGTGTTGTAGGATTAAACGCAGCTAAAATGGCAATGGGTATAGGTGCTGACGTGACTATATTAGACCGGTCATTGAATCGTTTACGTGAGCTAGATGATATTTTTGAAGGTAGACTAGCAACTGTTTTTTCAACCGCAGAAGCTATTGAATATTACTCTTCTAGAGCAGACTTAGTAATTGGCGCCGTTTTAGTTCCGGGTGCTGCAGCACCTAAGTTGTTGAATCGTGGACATATTACAAACATGAAACCTGGTTCAGTTGTAGTAGATGTGGCTATCGATCAGGGTGGATGCTTTGAAACATCAAAAGCCACTACGCATCAGGACCCAGTTTATATCATAGACGAAGTGGTGCATTATTGTGTTGCCAACATGCCTGGCGGAGTGGCACGAACATCAACCATGGCTTTAAACAATGCGACATTACCTTTTGGACTAGCTCTAGCCAATAAAGGCCCTAAACAAGCTATGTTGGATGATCTCCATTTGTTAAACGGTCTTAACGTGCATCAGGGCAAGATTACTTACAAGGCTGTTGCAGACGCTTTGGACCCAGAACTCGGTCTTGAATATATGGATGCAAAAACAGCGTTAGAGACTCTTTAAACGTTAAAGAATCTTGAAACAGCAAAGAGTTTTTACATAATAGAGTCATTGATCTGTATTAATGTGTTGAGTGGGTTGGCTGATTGGGTAATCGGTCGACCTATTACTAAATAATCAGAGCCAGCCTGAATAGCTTGTTTAGGTGTCATCACTCTTATTTGGTCGCCTTTAGTCGAACCTTCAGGTCGGATCCCAGGTGTGATTAATTTAAAATCATTTGAGCCAGAAGCGCTGTAAGACTTAGATTTAGGAAAATTAGATTTGAGTAACTTAGACTCTTGCGCAGAACACACAACACCATCTAAACCACACTCATGAGTTAATTTAGCGAGATTAAGCACTTGTTGTTCTGGTGTAGAATTAATACCAATGGCATTTAATTGTTGCTGGTCCATGCTAGTCAGCACTGTAACTGCAATCAAAAATGGCTGGTTCGCCGTATGCTGTTCTAAGCTCTGCCTTGCATACTCCATCATTTTAGGACCACCTGAAGCATGTACATTGACCATCCACACCCCCAAATCTGCAGCAGCCTGGCAAGCCCTTGCGACAGTATTAGGAATATCATGGAACTTTAAATCTAAGAAAACATCATAGTTTTTATTAACAAGATTTGACACAAAGCTCGGGCCAAAGTGAGTAAACATTTCTTTACCCACTTTCAGTCGGCATAATTCTGGGTCAAGTTGCTCAACAAAAGCATCAGCCTTGTACATTTGGTCAAAATCAAGTGCCACCACAATTTTAGGATCTTTTTTAATCGTTGTCATACTACTCGCCATCTAAGCCTTTTATTGGTTTAACCACACCCCATTTTTTACATGAAGGGCATAACCAATGAACTTTGCTCCCAGCAAATCCACAACTATGACATTTATATTTGGGTCGTTGCTTTATTTGTTCTTCTACTAACTCTTTCAAAAGTATTAGACTATTAGTCGACTGCTCGTGGTCTTGTAAGTCAATATATAACCCCATGAGGGTTTTAAAACCTTTCATGGTGGGATGTTTTTTTAATTGTTCTAACAACACTTCTGCTGCATTTTCAACTTTTCCAGCTTTTGCCATTAGTTTGACTTTAGCCAAATAAGCGGTAGCGCATTGCTGCCAATACTCATCTAATACTTTATTTAATTTCTCATGGTCGTTCAAGTGTTCGGCACACTCCTCAATTAAAGGCACCGCTTCACTTAACCAACTTAAATCACGACTAGGGATTTGGCTTAAACAATCAATAGCATTATCAAAATCTTGTTGTTGCATAGAGATTTTTCCTAACAACAACCATGGACGGATGGCCTTCTCATCAACATCTATAGCTTTTTTAAGAAGGGTTTCAGCTTCTGTTAGATTATTGTTTTTAACTTCAATGTTTGCTTGTTCACAGTAAAAGTGAGCAACACGTGTGTACAACTCATCGCTGTCACCGCCTGCACCAATCATTTGTTCTGCTAACTCGATAGCTCTTGGCCATTCTTTGGTAGTTTGATAAATATTAAACAATTGAACTTGCGCATTTAGGAAATGTTTTTGACTATTCAATAACTGTAAAAAAGCATTCTCTGCGCGTTCTAAAAAACCAGCAAGAATGTAGTCTCGGCCAAGTTCATATAAAGCAGATTCTCGTTGTAAAGCTGAAATTTGTTCTTTACTGACCAAGTTTTGATGCACTCGGATTGCTCGATCAAGTTCACCTCGATGTCTGAAAAATTTTCCCATTGCAATATGTGTTTCAACCGTATCACTGTCCAAATCAATCATTTTGATGAGTGTATCAACAGCTTTATCCGGCTCATCAGAAAGCAAGAAGTTTAAGCCTCTATAATAATGTTTGGCTAATATGCTTGAATGTTTTTGTTGCGCTTGACGTGCGCTGTTTCGCCCCATTACCCAACCATATCCGGCAGCAACTGGTAATAGTAAAAATAGAAGTTCTAACATTATGAAACGTTAATAGGCAGTGAGAGTTTTTTGTTTTTGCGTTCTAAGTTACGAATACGCCACTTTAATCTTAAGATAGTGCCAAAAATCAACAAGACTGAGAATATGACGCCTAAAGAAAATATCACAGCCAATAACACTGACAAACGTATTTCTGTTTCAGCTAGTATGTAATTGATCGACACGATATGACTATTTTGCGAACCAATAAACCCTGCAATAACAAGTATTAACAATACAAATATTAGCAACAATAATCCTTTGATTCTCATCTAGTCCCCTCTGGGTCGTCCAATCTAAAATAGTGCTGATTACTAACATGAAGCCGATTACAACTTTGATTGCTCAATATAGTCTACAAAGTAAAAAAATTTAGCATTATGTCAACTCTAACAAAAACGGCACCCTAATTGGAGTGCCGTTTTAAAGAAATTTTCAAAAGCTTAATCCACTAAACTTTCATTGACTCTTTCTCGTAATTCTTTACCGGGTTTAAAATGTGGGACATATTTACCGTCTAATTTCACAGTTTCACCCGACTTAGGATTACGGCCAACGCGTGGTGCACGATAATGCAAAGAAAAGCTACCAAAACCTCTAATCTCGATACGTTCACCTTTTTGTAAGGTTTGCGCCATCTGTTCTAGCATCTCTTTTATCGACAACTCTACGTCCTTGGCAGGAACTTGACGCATTTTATCGGCCAGTCTTTCTATAAGTTCTGACTTAGTCATTGAGTAAATACTCCCTTAATCAAAAAAACCATGAATACCGATAATAAGCGCGTTAAATTATTTGTCAAAATTATTATCCATCAAAATAACCAATACGCTTGTTAATGTCGTCAATTAGTCGCTTTTAGCAGCTTTAAATGCATCAGCAAAAGCGTTAGTGAAACCAAC
>CAZMDX010000073.1:0-3727 GCA_964564805.1 uncultured Pseudoalteromonas sp.
ACTACTGGTTGATAATGTATAGGTTACTGAATTGACCGTTACTGTCAGGCTGGTTGCAACTGAGCTCGAATAAGTACCATAAACAACCGGAGTGTTATCGGAGGTCGTCTGACTGGCAACTGTTGGATCGACCATTATGGGCGTGCATTGGGAATGAGATGGTGTGCAAGTACCATAAACATCAGTTGAGCTGTCAATTGTGATATCGTCCGCTGTAATATTGCCATAAATCGTACTATTCCAGATACTTACTTTGCCACTATCTGCGGTGATATTGCCATTGATCGTACTCTGTTCCCAGATCTCAATATTACCGCTTGTTGAAGTGACGTTAGCCGTTAAATTAGCTTTTTTATGAATTTGCACGTACCCTAAAGCGGTTAAACTATTAAAAACCATAGGCTCATCGCCATCGATGTGAAGTGTTGAGGCACTAACATTGAAAACATAGATATCCTTGTCGACCAATGAATTGTCAGCGACTTTGAATTCTCCACTAACATTTAAGGTGACATCTTCAGTTATAACAAGCTTATTACCTGTTCCAACATTGACACCACCGTCACAATCATAGGTTTTTGGTGAGACCTTAGAACAGTCATTAAAGGGACCTGACTTATCAATATGGTATGGAAGTGAATATTCAGTCGCACTGGCGTTGCTGTGTTGTAAAAACAGCAACAGGCACATCAATAATGACAGGATCGAAGTTTTTATCATTGTAGCCAATGCCTCCCAGCGTACTATAAAAGAGGTAAACATTTTCACGTCTATTCCACCTCCTGCATTGCATCGACATAGACATTACGTGTCACATTAGTGTTGCCCACTCTACATTGTCCCTTACTATTAAAGGTCCAATATTTAAAATCTTTGTTGCCGTCTTGTATTGTCTTTGGTGTGCCAATTTCATATTGATATGTGCAATTTTCTAAACCTGGAACGCCTACAAATATAAACGTATCGACAGGGGGATTTATACAACCCGAACCAAGTTGTTTTGCGACTGCACAATTTATACCTGCTCTTGCGGCATTTAGTGCCCTTTGTCCCAATACTTCGTGAATAATAGTTTCTGAAGACGCAGATAACAGGCGTGTCATGGTCAGCCCTAAAAGTCCTAAAACAATAATTACGAATAAGGCTATCACTAACATGCTGCCACGTTGGTCTACTGTTTTGGTTATATTATTTGGTAGAAAATATCTAGGGCACATTAGGAATATGCACCTCGCTGTTAAAGTTGATCACTTCTTCATTACGGTTAAATGTCAGAAAAATTTGTACCAGACCATTTCTAGTCAGTGTTGGCTCAGAAACAGAAAAGGGTGCATCGCCATCAGCCAACACATTAGCAAGATTTTCAGCCATTAACACCCCTGTTGAATTTGAATATAAATCTTGCTCATTATTAACCAAATTATTTTCACTTCGATAAATACGTTTTTCCCCAGTAATCGCACAATAACTCACCGCTTTACGGGCTATATAAAATCGAGATGCTGGGGAATGATCTAAAAATGCTTCTGATATACTTAATCGGTCAACACCAATTGTTGTATGACCTGTGCCGCAAAGACTCAGTGTACAGGGTATGATCGCTCTGCGTTTATCGCTATCTTCGTGATACACATCATCATTAGTCGTTGGATACACTACAGCAAAATCACCAGGCATAAGCGAATAATTAGCTTTGTTATTAGCCAACTCTAACACCGTTGCTGTTAGCGACGTGTCTGGGGTAACAGATAAAGTAGTATAAAACGTTACCCATTCCGCGGGCACAAACTCTAAACATTGAATGTTGCCATCGTCTTTTACGCGGATACTATTAGGTATAGATGAACGCAGTTCTCGATTAATACGTTCTACCACAAAACGGCTATCACCGATAATTTGATCACGTTCCAAAACATCTGCATAAACGTCAACACCTGTGCGAATAAAACCTGAAATACCAATCGACACCACACCTAATACTATTATCACAGTGACCAGCTCAACTAAGGTAAAACCTTTGGATTTTATATCAGCCGGTAGTGTCATCAGTAATTGCTCATATAGGTCGAAAAAATAATACTTTCATTATTGGGTGTAGTAATAGTGATGGTAATTAGCTTAGCATTACCGATTGCTTCATCGTCAATACCATCAAAGTTAGCGTCATAGAAAACGGATATATTCACTGAAAAACCTTCATACAGGTTCGCGCCATTTACGGTCAGAGCTTCACCCAGTGCATTATTAAACTCACCGAGTATGTTGGGCATTTCATATCCGTTGTAATCATCCACATCATCAAAGCTGGTACGACTTTCAGTACCAGAACCCATCAGATCAGGCCCCATATTATTCCACGCGGAGCATGATGAGCTATCGCACTGCATAGCACCACCGGTTCTATCAGATGCTTCATCATAGGATTTGCCGGCAATTTCGTTAATTAAAGACTGGCCTAACTCAGATGCACGTACCTGATAAACAGGTCCTACACTGCGGACAACTTGGGGAGCTATTAGAGATATAAATAATCCTAAAGCAATAGAAAAGACAACTATGCCGATCACTTGCTCGATTAAAGTAAAACCATCTAGGTTCTTAACATGCACGAATATAGCCTTCTGATTCAATGCATACCGATACCGCTACCTTACCTGTGAGGGTGATTTTACATTGTGAAACACAAGTATGTAGTCCATCAGAGTCAACAGGCTGGCCTAAACTGTTAAAAGCAATAAAACTAAAAAAAGGAAGTGTTGACAGACTTACTTCAGCATCGGACATTTCAGTGGCGCTGGTGGCCAGGTAGGCTGCATTAGTAAAGTCAATGTCGGTAAAGCAGGTGTCGGCAGCGTTGCCTGTTGTGTAACTCAGTGTAGGTGGACCAAAAGCAGGGGTGGTAGTGCCAAGGTTAACTTGAAAACAGTAGTCATTGCGAGTGTCGTGCATGGCACGAGTTTGCATATTACGCAGCACAGAAATCAGCCTTGCTTGGTAAGTGTACTCTGAGAAACTTGAGGTGCCAGAGAAGCGGCTAAAAACAGAAACAGACAAAATGCTGATTAAAATAATCACCACGACCAGTTCTATAAGAGTGAAGCCTTTGTGTCTGTATGAGTAAAATTGATTATTTAACATCATTGTCATTTTTGGGTGATATTACAAAAATGGTGAGGTTTAAACAAAATAGTGAACAATTTGCTCACTATTTTGATAACCGATTCTTATCAGACTAGCAACCTTCGATTTCAGCAACAATGGCGGGAGTACCGTTTGCTGGCGCATTTGTATAGAGAATCTGACACTTTGTATTTGCATCGGCAGCTGCAGCTTGTGGGGCCGTTCCAGATGGTGTGACAATGAACGCTTCGTCTGCAGCTACCGAAGTATCAAAATCCCAATCATTGGTAAAATCCATATCGACCCAACTCGCTACCATTGTTGCGTCCATGCTGTCAGCATCCGGATAACCCAATTCTGTTTCAACTCTCTGTCCGTTAACTTCAACATCATCTGTTCTGGTTGTTGCGCCATCGCCAGCGTTGGTATTATTTTGCTCACTAGCAATAGCAGATTTTGCAAAAACAAGCTGCGCACCACCTTTCAGCGCAGCTTTTACACCTTGTAATGTAGACGCTGTTGCGTCACCTTGAATATCAATGAATTTAGGAGCGGCAGTTACAGCTAATATCCCTAAAATAACGATAACAATAATCAATTCTATTAA
>CAZMDX010000074.1:0-3451 GCA_964564805.1 uncultured Pseudoalteromonas sp.
ATTTTGACTCAATAAATTTTTTGTTAAAGCGGGTTTTCCGCCCGCTGCATATAGCGCAACCGCAGTTAATAAATGACCTAACTGCTTGGCACTGCCTTCATCAAACTGGCAATGTGCACCTCCACTCAATTTAGCTAATTGTGAGAAGATGCTAGCAACTTTTTTATTATTTCCTTCCTGAAAAACGAATAAAGGTAGGTTAAGTATTCTTAGTTTACCAGCCAAGGCTCCAAGCGAATCATAGTTTTCTTCAACACAGTCACCGACAAATACCAATGCGTTCACTTTACTGGCACGAGTTTCATTCAATGCATGTGCTAATACTTTTCCTATCTGGGTTTGTCCTGCCAGGCAGCGCACTGAGAGTAAAGCATGCTTGATTTCATCGGCTCCACGAGTCCACGGAAGCGCTTTAAACTCCCCTGCCCCTCGGTAGTAACAAAGTTGCACGCTAAGTGAACTTATTTTATCTGCTTCAGCAAACATAGCCGCATGCTGTTGACTAGCCATATCCCAGCAATGCTCACGACTCGCTGTGGCATCCATTGCAAATATTAATCTACCCTTACCTTCGCTAGTGACCGGTAAAGTGTTTTTGACTTTGCCGATAAATGCTTGAATATCTTGGGCGCTAGACTTTTTAACGGGGAGTTTAGTGGTCATATCGTTTCCAGATTGATGTTAAGCCTAAAATAAAAAATAAATTAACTCTTCGCTATGCTCGCGGTTATGGTTACAAACGCTTTTGTAAAATGTAGCAATTGTCGAGTAAATAGCCATATACAGAGAAAGTCATAAAATTTAACAAAAAACATAAATGTTTTCGCTTCACAATGAATACTATGCTTATCGTTCTATGCTTTTTTATCGTGACTATCAGCTAATTAATTGAAGTAATTGCTAAAAATTAATGCCAATGTACCAATACCTCACCCATGCTCTCACAAATTGGTACATTACGACTTCTTTGTCGGATCACTTGATATTTGTTAACCCACTATTAGTGATTATTACACCCTTTCCAAAGGCACTTGAAGCTGGAAATATTATCGCGGCAGACAATCGTGTGAATACTTATAATCTCTTCATTAATAAATTAAACGAGGTCTAGTTTTACATTATGCAACCATTCGATTCACTATTAAGTGATGAGCAAAATATTTTTCAACGCCACTGTGTGCGTAATTTCCTGTTAGTAAGCTTCACTCATACCCTACTCTTTATTATTGTGATTACGAAATGTATCTGGGGTAATAGTTTAGTTTCTTGTCTTTTTTGTTTGTTTGGGAGGAATTACAGATTTAACAGGCCACTCGTAATAAAACCTACTCTTAGTAGCAAAGTTTTTATGTCGTTTTGTTGAGTAACCTTGTTTTAGATTTTAGGTAGGTAGTTATGTGGGAGCTGTTCGGAATGAATGTGATTGTTTTTGCGTTTTCGGGCGCCACTATTCTTATTGGCTTGTAGTTTGTATTTTTTTTATAGGAGTTAGCCGCAGCGCAGTAGTATTTTTGCTTTGCCCATACCTCGAATGCGTTGATGACCGGTATGTCACTTAAAGTTATTCATCATCATTTCTGCCCCTACGGCGGAACAAAAGTGCCTTTCAAACTCGGTGATGAGAGTAAGCCATCGCTCGTTTGTTAGAACCAACCTTTGAAATATGAGTTGGAGCTGATAATCAATGTGATCTGCTTTGTCATCTTGATAACTCTACCTGTGATATCCACTTGCTCACAGTAGTCTTTGAGTGAAAAGGCGATTCCCTTGAGCATGTCTTGTCTGAGGTTACCGACAAATGGCATTAATGTATTTGTCGTATCTCTTTTTATTGATGTTAAGCGTCTTTGAATACTGGTGTATTTTGAGGTTCCTGGGGTATCGGCTATCTTGGCACAAATAGGGTTTAAATCTACATAGGCCGTGCAAGCCAATACTGCAGCTTCATCTAATAGCGCTCGGGATTTAAACCGCCCTTCCCAAAACCTACCAGTGCAGTCATCTTCTTTATTGGTTTGTCTGGCAACGTATTCATTCAGCTCACGCAGAAATAACTAATGTCATGTGAGCGCTTGCGATATTCGGTGATGGTCTCATCTAACGTCAGTAAGTGACCTTGACTTAATGTATCTCTTTTATAAATTTTTTTGAGAGTAACGTGCCTTTACATAAGCGATGCCAACGCGTTATAACTTCTTTATCACTCCACGACTGAGCCAGTTTCATATTTACATGTAACACCACATGCACATGATTACTCATCACAGCATAAGCACATATGTCTGTGGCAAACACGGATGATAAAAATAATGACTGCTCTTCAACCCATCCACGACGATGCTCATAACTTTGTCCTGAATAATTATCAATTCCGCGGCTACCGTCCCACACAAAAAAGAACGCCGCACACAACGGGAAACACAATGGCAATGAGGGGTATCTGATAAACTAATTTGAAACTTAAGAGGTTGGGGCATGCTATCAATCCTTTGATTTATTTCCTATTTAAAGCCTAGCCGAATTACATTATATTTCTATTCTTACTATGGCTGTCTTTGTAAAATATTTATTTATAGAATACATATTTGTTCGTGATGCTAATAATATATAAAACTGTTATGACAAGTTTGTGCCAGCTTTTTTAAAGGCGCAATACGCCAATAAAATGCGGACATTGCTCGAAGAAAATAAATTAACTAACTGCATAACCCTTACGAACGAATTAGAATATGCCAATAATACGAAAAGATTAAGACCGCCAACAGCTTATTGAAGAAACCAAGCAGGCCGAACCTCTTACTTCACATTACCCTAGACGCTGTAAATCATTTAACTTCTCGCTGAACTAGAATGCCTTCTACCACGTAATTCTTGTTAGTTAGATATTAATGATGGAGTGTAGGGTGAATAATATTATTACCTTAGATAAAACTATTGAAGTGTCACGTAAGCTACATGAAGCATTTGCATATGTTAGTAATTTTTCATGTATTGAACAATGGGACCCTGGTGTTTCTAGGGCTTCAAAGCTATCTAGTGGGAAACCCGGCGTTGGTGGTCGCTATCAAATTGACATGAAAGCAGGCTTTACTTTGTACTACGAAGTGATTGAATTTGAAGTCAATAAGCGCATGTTAATGGCAGTAGATTCAAAACTATTTAAAGCCATAGAAGAAATTATATTTACCACTACTGATACTGGCACCGAAATTCGTTATATCGCTAACTTTGACTTCCCAGCGCCCATAGCGACGATCAGTCGATTAAATCCTGTAGTAATGGATTGGGTTGGTAACACTGCACTTGAAGGCCTAAGAAAAGCGTTAGAAGACAATTTTATTACACCTAAGGCGTCAAAAGCGCTAGCAATCGCCGACAGGTTGATACTACCAGGTGTCTGGCGTTTTACTCGCTTAGGCTACACAAATTCTCGTAAGCACTGGAATGCGCT
>CAZMDX010000075.1:0-9029 GCA_964564805.1 uncultured Pseudoalteromonas sp.
TTATATCAGGGAAAAGGAAAATTAATATGTTCTTTAAAGATAGATAAATAACAAGTTATCTAACGATTTTATTTTACTGGCGGCGTAAATGTGTAAAATACTGTCTCAACGTTTTAAGAATGGTCGGCTAATTAATGCTTAATGAGGTAAAGATGAAAAATATAGGTCTGCTAGTCTGTTTGTTTTTGGGTTTTAATGCGACTGTCGCAGCACAAGGAAATGTTGAAAACGGTAAGGCTAAATCTGTTACTTGTGGCGCATGTCATGGTGTCGATGGAAATAGCGCGATACCTATGAACCCCAAACTTGCTGGGCAACATGCAAAATATTTAGCTAAACAGCTAACAGAATTTAAACTAGCTAGTCAAACTGGCGGTAAAGAAGGGCGAAATAATGCAATCATGAATGGCATGTCAGCTGCATTATCAGAACAAGATATTTTAGACCTAGCGGCATACTTTTCAAGCCAAGAAGCCACTCCAGGTGAAACTTCTGAAGATAATGTAGAACTAGGTAATAAACTTTATGTTGGGGGGGATTTAGAACGGGGCATTACTGCATGTATCGCTTGCCATGGACCAAGAGGTAATGGAACTAGTCTATCAGGATTTCCTGATATAAGCGGGCAGCATTCAGCTTATATTGCCTCTCAACTTAAGTCTTTCCGTTCTGGTGAAAGACATAATTCTTTGAACGGCATGATGGCTGACATGTCTAAAAGATTGACTGATAAAGATATTGAAGTGATATCTAGTTACGTTGCGGGTCTTCATTAATTATTTATTTATTTGTAATGGGTGACTCTGTCGTTATTCATTACGTTAATTTAATTCAGAAAAAGTTCACTTTTTTATATGTGAATTGTAAATAAGTTGTAAATATTTGTTAATCCTGTATTATAACAAAATAATAAAAACAATATGGAATCACAAGCGTCTCGCTTGTCAAGGAAGTAGCAGAGCAGTAATTTGTTTTGCATTATATATACCCTACATTAGGTCATGGACGGATTATAAAGTATCAGGATGGTCGATAACAATAAAATAATCTTCGTAAAAAATAATAAAAAGTGAAGTAAAAACGGAAATAAGACAGTTCAGGACGGACGATCATTTAGGGAAGTGTCTACAGACATTTGTTCTACAGAAAAGCGATACTTACCTATCGCTTTTTTTCTGTCAAAAATTTACTATTCCGTATCTTCTTTTGTTTCTTACAAAGTCATATCAAAAAACAACTGATTTGGCCATCCTATCTAGATAAACTTATTACAAATTATATAGCTAGCGTTTCAAAATAATTTACTTAAAAGAGGTCTTACTGTCTGATTATTTATTACATGCCTTCATCATCTATTTTTTGTTTAAGTGGCAATGCTTTAGAATAAATAGAGTAACATTTAATAAATTTTCTTATCCCTAATGACTTATGAAATATCAACACACCTAAGTAAACTAATGTAGAATCACGTCCATTAATAATCCCTACACAGGTGATTCATGGCTAGGCTAAAAAAATCTCGGAAAGTTGGCAAAATCGGTACATCTAAAACACCTTCAAACATTCGCAAACCAACAGAAAAGCGTGACAAAAAGCATCTTGGTAAACCTGCAGGGAGTCGCAACAACGAAGCGCTGACAACTAAGCAAGATAACAAAAAGATAAATAAAGATCCAAGACACGGTAGTAAAAAGCTTGTTAGTTTAATAGCGGAAACAAAAGAGCAAAAAACTGCATCAAAGAAAATCAAGTATTTTTCTCCAACGCAAGAACTCGCGGCTATTGAGCAAGACTCACGTTTAGCTTCCCTTCTAGAGAAGCTTGATATTGGTAAAAACATTACCAGAGAGGATCAACACTTTGTAGATCTAACACTCGCAAGACACAAAATACTATGCGATTTACTTGGATTGACAGATAAACCTGATCACTCTGATGATACATCTGAAAAGCAAACCGATCTTTATTCTCAATTTGAAGCTATTAACATTGATGACTTTAAAGATTAACTAAAGGTTTTATTTATGAATATAGTGCTTTTACTCGTTGCCATATCAGTTATTGGTAGTCTTGCTTTTTATACCGGTTCGCTGCTGTTTAAACTAAGATACCAACAGAAACTTCGGGAGCAAAAAACAAAAAAGAGAATAGACAATATTTCTGAAAGCATTCAGACCATTGCTAAAGCACTAGACCAACAACAGTGTAATTTGTCAGAGGGTTGTATTAGGTTGTTTCATCTTCTAGAAGCTTTACCCGAAAAGAACAAGCCTAATTATTCACAGCAATTTTCTGGACTTTACTCTTTATACTACAAAGTTAAAGACTTACCTACCCATGAGACTAGAAAGTCACAATCAAAAATGGAAACAAAACAACAAGACTTACAAAGAGAAGAGTTAGAATCTCAACTGGAATCTCAAATACTTAGAGATGTTTCTATACTAAAAACTTTTGTTATCTGATTTTGCTTAATATTTAGTAAATTCTTTTGCTATGTATTATTTTCTTAGTAATTTTTCACCATTTGCAACATGTTTAAGCCACGGTAGTTGTTGTGACTTAATGCGAAGAGACGAGCTTTTAAGTTCACAATATTCTTAGTTTTAATTATGAGAAACTTTATTCTGCCTTAATAATAATTTTACAAAATCTTAAATAATTACTGTTAGATGATCCATACCAACATAACTTTTTAACTTTTTTTCAATTCATATGACATTAATTGATGTTCACCACTTCAGAATTTATTTTATCTAAATTTATACACCATCATTATCTTTAATATGGTGTATAAATTTGAATTTTCTGGTTGGTCTTCAAACATATAAATAGATTGTTTTGATGTTCATCGCTGTTCAGACTTATGATTATTTTATTTTGTATTTATTGTTAATCTTCACTTCTATTCACGCATCTATATTGTGATTTTTATCATTTGATTTCTGCTTTATATCAAAATGCTGTTTTAATCACCTTTATGCCTACATAGAGTCCACGACAAAAGGTATACTTATACCCGTTTTTTAAAGTTTAATTATACGCCAAACCCTAGTGTGGCAGAGGAAATGCGATAACATATGCAAAAGTTCGATTGTAAGACATTTCAGGGGCTAATCCTTGCGCTTCAAGATTATTGGGCACGTCAAGGCTGCGTGATTATTCAACCCTTAGATATGGAGGTTGGGGCAGGCACATTTCATCCCATGACTTTTTTAAGATCAATAGGTCCAGAGCCAATTAGTAGTGCTTATGTGCAGCCCTGCCGACGTCCTACTGATGGACGATATGGAGAAAATCCGAATCGTCTTCAGCAATATTATCAGTTTCAAGTCATGCTTAAGCCATCTCCGGACAACATCCAAGATTTGTATTTGGGCTCTCTAAAAGAGCTTGGTTTTGACCCACTTGTTCATGATATAAGATTTGTTGAAGATAACTGGGAGTCCCCTACTTTAGGCGCTTGGGGTCTTGGCTGGGAAGTATGGTTGAACGGTATGGAAGTGACACAATTTACATACTTTCAACAGGTTGGTGGGATTGAATGTTCTCCTGTTACTGGCGAAATAACTTATGGTCTAGAAAGGTTAGCCATGTATATTCAGGGAGTCGACAGTATATATGATCTTGTGTGGACTACCGGCCCAATGGGTACAGTCACTTATGGTGATGTATTTCATCAAAACGAAGTTGAACAATCAGCTTATAACTTTGAATATGCTGATGTGACCGCTTTATTTTCAACATTTGACCAATGTGAAAAAGATTGTGAAAAGCTGATTACAGCAAAGTTACCTTTACCTGCTTACGAACAAGTAATGAAGGCTTCGCATGCATTTAACTTATTGGATGCTAGGCATGCTATTTCTGTTACAGAGCGCCAACGTTATATTTTAAGAGTAAGATCCCTTTCTAAGGCCTGCGCACAAATTTATTACGATGCGCGGGAATCACTTGGCTTTCCAATGTGTAAGAAGAAGAAGTAGCCATGCGAACTAATAATTTATTAATTGAAATCGGTACAGAAGAATTACCGCCGAAGTCTTTATCAAAACTTGCCATAGCGTTTAGAGATAATATTCAAGCGGGATTTACTGCTAATGACTTAATATTCGATCATGTTAACTGGTATGCCTCCCCAAGACGGCTCGCAGTTCTAGTTGAAGGATTGTCTGAATTCCAAGCAGATAAACATGTTGAAAAACGAGGACCTGCAGTTTTATCTGCATTTGATCAAAATGGTGAACCAACTAAAGCTGCTCAAGGTTGGGCGCGTTCGAATGGGATTGAAGTTAATCAAGCTGAACGTTTAAAAACTGATAAAGGGGAATGGTTGGTATTCAGAGCTCAAGTTAAGGGACAGGCTATAAAACAACTCTTAGCACAATTAGTTGAAATAGCTTTAAAAACACTGCCTATTCCAAAACCGATGCGTTGGGGAGATAAGACGACCCAGTTTATTCGGCCAGTTCATACCGTAACCATGTTGTATGGTACGGAACTGATACCAGGTAACGTGTTGGATGTAGATTCAGCACGTTTGATTAGAGGACATAGATTTCATACAGGCGAACCTTTTGAACTTGACTGTGCTGACAATTATCTGAGCCAACTTGAGCAACATTATGTGATTGCTAACCATAGTCGTCGCAAAGCAATAATCTTAGAGCAAGTACAGAGCTTAGCTAAACAAGAAAATGCAGTTGCAGATATTAACGAAGAGTTATTAGAAGAAGTAACATCACTGGTGGAATGGCCAGTTGCTTTGATGGCTAACTTTGAGGATTCTTTTTTAGCCGTACCTAAAGAAGCTCTCATTTACACTATGAAGGATGATCAAAAATATTTTCCTTTGCTGGATAAAAGTGGACAATTAAAATCTAGATTTATATTTATTACTAACATTGAAAGTAAAGATCCTGACACAATCATCAGTGGTAATGAAAAAGTCATACGTCCTAGATTAGCAGATGCTGAATTTTTCTTTAATGCAGACAAAAAACAATCTCTCGCATCTCGCCTCGACAGTTTAAAAAATATATTGTTTCAAAAACAGTTAGGCACGCTCTACGAAAAGTCGGAACGAATAGCTTCCATGGCAAAAAGTATCGCTATAATGTTAGGAGCGGATCAAGAAGCAGCATACAGAGCTGGCTTATTAAGTAAGACTGACTTAATGACTAACATGGTCATGGAGTTTCCTGATATCCAGGGTGTGATGGGTATGCACTACGCTAGGCTTGACGGTGAACATGAACTTGTTGCGTTAGCACAAAACGAACAGTACATGCCCCGTTTTGCAGGTGATCATTTGCCTACATCCGATGTCAGTGTGTGTGTTGCAATAGCAGATAAAATAGATACTTTAGTGGGCATTTTCGGTATTGGTCAAATACCTAAAGGCGATAAAGATCCCTTCGCATTACGCCGGGCGTCAATTGGTGTGTTACGGATAATAGTTGATAGATCCTTACCTCTTGACTTGGTTCAGTTAGTTGATGCTTCAATTGCTTCATTTGGAGATAAAATAATTTCTACTAACCTACAGGCTAATGTAGTTGATTTTATTTTAGCAAGGTTTAAAGCTTGGTATGCAGAACAAGGTATTGCTGCTGGTGTTATTCGAGCTGTTGCAGTTAATCGCCCTACCCGACCAGCAGACTTTGCAGCTAGAGTCGATGCAGTGAAATCATTCAGTTCCTTAGAGTCTTCAGAGGCACTTGCTGCAGCCAACAAGCGTGTAGCAAACATTCTTACTAAGAACTTATTTGATGAAAAGTTGTCTTTTAATAAAGCATTGTTACAAGAACCTGCCGAAATTGATTTAGCAAATAAATTAGAGTTGGTAGAAACACGTATCCAACCGATGCTTGAACAGTCAGACTATACAAATGCATTGGTAGTTTTAGCCGAACTGAGACAACCAATAGATGCATTTTTTGAAAATGTGATGGTCATGGCAGACGATGAATCAGTTAAGCTCAATAGATTAACTTTATTATCAAGGTTAAGAGGTTTATTTTTATGCTGTGCAGATATATCAGTTTTAAATTAAACTTTATAACATCACCCCTACTTAGGCGATTTTTGGATGTTAGATTTATATGAATAGATTGGATTTTCTTTCCGTCGCTTTTTTTTCTTGCCTACTTAGTAGCTGTGCAACAAATGTTATTGATAGTTTTATTAAGGAAAAAAGTTACGATGGGCTCTATCTTAGAGGCGTCTTTTCTTGGTGGGAAGCTGATGAGAAATATAAATTAATTGAACTGTCTGACAATATATATTCCACTACTATCGAGTTAATAGCTGATGGCCAGCCCTATGATTTTAAATTTGCTGATTCAAATTGGACGCCAGGATTGAACTGTGGGTATGCCAGCCATTCAGATAAAATAATTGTTGTTGGTGATTCCGTAAATTCTAGCTGTGAGGCGGCAGATAATAATTTTCGTTTTACACCGACAGAAACTGGGACATTTCAATTCTTGATCGACTTTAATAGATTTGGTGTTCCTAAGGTGTCAATTCAACACATCAATGATTGATTTACAGATAACAAAAAAGCCGCTGTATATAGCGGCTTTTTTTATGCTTACGTCCTTACTAAACGTCTAAGTTTGCAACTTTAAGTGCGTTCTCTTCGATGAATGCCCTTCTAGGCTCTACCTGATCACCCATTAACGTAGTGAAAAGTTGGTCAGCTCCAACAGCATCTTCAATAGTTACTTGAAGCATTCTGCGTGATGCCGGATCCATAGTCGTTTCCCATAATTGACCCGGGTTCATCTCTCCTAACCCTTTATAACGTTGGATATATTGACCACGTTTTGACTCAGCCATTAACCAGTCTAACGCATCAACAAATGTTGAGACCGGTTTGGTTTTATCATTACGCTTTACATACCCACCGGATTCAATTATTCCATTAATCGCTAGGTTGAGGGCTTTAAGACGTTTGTATTCGTTAGAGTTGATAAACTCTTGATCGATTCGATACTCATTATCTATACCGTGTAATCGAATAATAATAACGACAAACCAATTATTTCTTTCTGAGTTATGACGTATTTCAAATGTATATGTTGCCCCATCTACCTCATCAAGCGTCAATTCTTTTGTAAACTCTTCAGCAAAATCAGTTAACTTTTGAGCATCATTCACATCCTCAGGGTCTAGTGTCAAACTATATATTAACTTATTGAGTATAACCTCTGGCATCAAACGGTTAATACGAGCAATCATAGTTACTGTTTCTTGATACTGATTGACCATGTTTTCTAAAGCAATACCTGCGATAGCTGGTGCATCTTCATTCACATGTATCGAAGCATTATCTAGGGCTATAGATGTAAGATATTTAGTTAAAGAATCATCATCTTTTAGATATTGCTCTTGTTTGCCTTTTTTGATTTTATAAAGAGGTGGCTGTGCTATATAAATATAACCACGCTCAATAATTTCTGGCATTTGACGATAAAAGAAAGTTAATAACAACGTACGAATGTGCGAACCGTCCACATCAGCATCGGTCATAATAATAATACGATGATAACGTAATTTTTCGGGGTTATATTCGTCACGACCAATGCCACATCCTAAAGCAGTAATGAGTGTTGCGACCTCCTGAGAGGATAACATTTTATCAAAACGAGCTTTTTCAACATTTAATATTTTACCTTTTAGTGGCAATATGGCTTGATTCTTACGATTTCGTCCTTGTTTTGCTGAACCGCCAGCAGAATCCCCTTCCACTATATATAGTTCTGATAGTGCAGGATCTTTTTCCTGACAATCAGCTAATTTACCTGGGAGGCCAGCTAAGTCTAACGCACCTTTTCTGCGAGTCATTTCACGGGCCTTTCTTGCTGCGTCTCTTGCTCTGGCAGCATCAATAATCTTACCGACAATGATTTTACTTTCAGAAGGATTTTCTAACAAAAACTCTTGAAGCCTTTCACCCATAACAGTTTCTACAGCAGGTCTTACTTCTGAAGAAACTAACTTGTCTTTCGTTTGAGATGAAAATTTAGGATCTGGTACTTTAACTGAAATGATTGCAGTTAAACCTTCTCTCGCATCATCACCACTGGTACTGGTTTTAGCTTTCTTTGAAAGACCCTCTTTATCCATATAGTTGTTGAGAGTTCTAGTTAAAGCGCCTCTAAAACCGGCTAAATGACTACCACCATCCTTCTGTGGAATATTATTGGTAAAACAAAATACATTTTCTTGATAACTATCATTCCATTGCATCGCTACTTCTACCGAAATTCCATCATCACGATGTGAATCAAAATAGAATATTTTCTGATGGACAGGTGTTTTATTTTGATTTAAATATTCAATAAAAGCCGTTATACCACCTTCATATTCAAATTTGTCGGTTTTACCATCACGTTCATCTTCAAGAATGATACACACACCTGAGTTTAGAAAAGATAATTCACGTAACTTTTTAGCCAGTATGTCGTAGTGAAACACAACACCAGTAAAAGTACCCTCACTCGGCCAAAAACGTAAACTTGTACCAGTGGCTTCTGAATCGCCGATAACGGCTAAAGGCTGTTGAGGCACACCATGCTGGTATTCCTGCTCGTAAAGCTTACCTCCACGACGGACTTGAAGCATAAGTTTTTTAGAGAGTGCATTAACAACAGATACGCCAACACCGTGCAATCCACCAGAAACCTTATACGAGTTATCGTCGAACTTACCACCTGCGTGCAATACAGTCATGATAACTTCGGCTGCTGAAACGCCCTCCTCTTCATGAATTTCTGTAGGAATTCCACGACCATCGTCTTTAACTGATACTGATCCATCGATGTGTATTTTTACATTGATACTTGAACAGTGGCCTGCAAGTGCTTCATCGATAGAGTTATCCACTACATCAAAAACCATATGGTGTAAGCCAGTGCCATCATCTGTATCACCGATGTACATACCGGGTCTTTTTCTAACGGCATCAAGTCCTTTTAGTACTTTAATACTCGACGAATCATAAACATTTTCTTCTGCCATTT
>CAZMDX010000076.1:0-3683 GCA_964564805.1 uncultured Pseudoalteromonas sp.
AACAGTCTATTGACGCCATTTTGAGCCATGTTGTAATGGATTCGGATATTGAAGTAAATGATACCGAAACCATGTTTTGGGCAACATTTGAAAATAATATTGGTTATCTCAATGTGACCACTATGGACATAAATGAATTCGGTGATAGCGGTGATAACGTAGAACAAAATACAGCGATATTGGCCGAGACCTTGGACGAAGTTATGCAATACTTTGCCGATGTAGACGGCGTTATTATTGATGTGCGAAACAATGATGGCGGAGACGATTTTGTAAGTAGGATGATCGCCAGCCGCTTCATCAGTCAATCTTTACATGTATACAGTAAACAGGCCAGATTGAATGACAGTCGCACCCCACTGCAACAGGTTTTTATTGAGCCAGAAGGTGATATTCAGTTTCTTGGATCGGTAGCGGTGATGACCAGTGCATCTACCTCTAGTGCGGCTGAAATTTTTGCCATAAGTATGCGCCAACGAACTAATACCGCTTTAGTTGGCGAAGCAACCGGAGGGGGGTTGTCAGATGGTCTCAATAAATCACTTCCCCATGGCACGGTATTTAGTTTATCGAACGAATTTTACCTCACACCTGATAATGAAGAGTTTGAAGGCGTCGGGGTACCGGTGGACATTGAACAAGCATTTTTTACCTTAGAACAACGAGAGCAAGGTATTGATTTGGCTTTGGAAAAAGCTGAAGCGTGGATCATGCAGCAATAAGATGGGGCTAGTTTAAGCAACACGTGAACGGTGAGCGCCCTTCACGTGTTGTGATAAATCGTTGCTTTTAAACGTTTCATTCTTCGATTAGAATAATTCTCTATTCATGAGTTTGAATATGATGAGTTTGAGTATTTGTTATAAAACGATACTGCGCCTCTAGAGCCAAGGTCTATTGTCTCAAAACGATGATGTTGATAATGCCAAGTTTGCTAGGTCCTCAAAAATTGCATTTAAAGATTGGATTTAATGAAGGTTAGGCAGCTGTGTCTTGTTATGAATGATAAATTGCTACACTTTGTTACAAAGGTTGCATCTTGATACGTATTTTATAGTCGGTAAAAAATATACTGTACGGGTATTCAGAACTATGGAAGTAAACATGTGGTATCCCCCCATAAAAAAGCTATCGCTGGTGGCGATATTGTTAGTCGCGTTTTCATCATCTGCTTATGCAGCTGATATTGCTCGCACATTACGAACCAACACCCAGGATAATAATAGTCCAGATAATTTCATAGAGATGGGTTTGGGTGTAGGCGCTGTTGTCGGTTCGTCGTTCGCAGATTCAGATGGAATATTTGCTGGCCTGAGACTTAACTTAGGTGCCAGTTACAGCTGGAATGGCCTTTTTGTCGATGTATTGGCTGAAACGGCCGAACCTATAGTCATTGGGTATAACGCTTACAACAGTGATAACTGGTCTTTTGACTTAGTGTTAGGCACGACCGAAGGCGGCGTATCTGAAGAAACCGATGTTCGTTTTATCGGTCTCACAAAAAGACAAAGCAGCACTATGGTGGGCGGACGATTAACGGGCTATTTAGGCAAAAACATTCTGCAAATGTCTCTTAAACATGATGCGAGAGGTCGCAGTAAAGGGTCTACAGCCTCAGCCCTGTTGGGACGCAATTGGCAATACAGAAATTGGAACTTCCATGGCTTAGTTGGCTTGTATTTATCCGATGCAAAATTTAATGATTATTACTTTGGCGTGACAGAAGAAGAATCGGTAGTAACCGGTATAGCAACCTACGATGGTAAAACAGCCATCACCTTTAACGGATCTATGGGTGTCACTTACCCCATAAGTGAACACTGGATATACCGTGCCACCGTAAGAGCTGGATTAGGTTTTGTACAAAATGATAGCCCTTTGTATGAGAAAAAAAGAGACTTTCATATGGGTATCAGTTCTAGCTTTAGTTACGTTTTTTAAGTGAGTATCCATACTATGGCACTCACTTATCAAAAACATGTAGCTGCATTAGTTTCTGGCTGTACTTTAGCGCTCTGCTTATACACGAGCAGCTCGTATGCTGAAAACAATCGTTCCAAAGAGGATCAACTTGTCGTTACACCGCTTCGTTGTGTCGCCTTGCGGCAAGGGCAAATTTGTTATCAGGAAGTCACCTTTAGATGGCATCAACAAGAAATTGGAAACTATTGCCTAGTGGAGTTATCTAGCTCTGACAATATAAAATGTTGGTCAAACGTAAAAACTGGCGAAATTGACTTTGATTTTCAGTCTGATAGAAGTTTGACTTATGGCATACGCAAGATTGATGAAAAAACTCATCTCTCCTCAGTAAATATTACAGTGTCGTGGGTGTTTAAATCGTCTAAACGCCCTAAAGCAAGTTGGAAATTATTTTGATTGAAGAGATTGAGCGCACACATATTATGTTGGTCGAAGATGATATGTCACTGGCCGAGTGGTTCAGCGACTATCTCACCGAGCACGGTTATTTGGTTACGTTGGTAAATCGCGGCGATGTCGCAGTGGAACTGATCGAATCAGATAATCCTGATCTAGTGGTGTTGGATATCATGCTGCCCGTAAAAGACGGCTTTGATGTGTGCAAAGAAGCACGTAATTTCTATCACGGCCCCATTTTAATGATGACCGCACGCGACCAAGAAATGGATGAAGTCTTAGGACTTGAATTAGGCGCAGATGACTACGTAACTAAACCCGTCAAACCTCGCGTATTGTTATCCAGAATAAAAGCGTTGTTACGCCGTTCAAATAATCCAAACGACCTTGCAAGCTCAAGTGAAAATCAGATCCACCTTGGGCAGCTTCATTTAGATGCCAACTCCCGCAGCACCAAGTTGCATGGTCAACTAGTCACCATTTCATCTAACGAATTCGATGTCCTGTGGCATTTAGCCCAATCGGCAGGTCAGGTGGTGAATCGAACTGAGCTTGTGCATCAACTCCGTGGTATTGATTACGATGGCTTTGATCGTAGCATAGATATTATTGTGTCTCGCCTTCGTAAGAAACTCGGCGACGATGCAAACAACCCTTATCTGATAAAAACCATCTGGGGAAAAGGTTACTTGTTGGTGGCAGACTCATGGTCTTAGAGTCTATTGATCCTTCACGTTTCGGTGATCCATGAAAAAATTAACCCTGTCACTCGTTGTGGCGATACTGACCGCCATCATTTTTTTAGGTTGGGGGCTGGATACGTTTTTTAATGGATACCAAGAACAAAAAGGCACGGATGAATTTAGTGCTTACAGGGAAATCATAATACCTCTGGCTAATACCTTAGACAAAACAGACAACTTTGAGTCGTTTGTCACAACCTGGCAAAGCCAAAACCAACAACAACTGACACTTACCCCTGAGGCAGAGTTTCCCTTACCTGCTAGTCTTCGAGATAATTTCTATGAAGGCGAACCACTGGTTCTCGAATCAGAGAATGTCATTACGGTAAATCAGCTTTTGCCCACACAACAAAAAGTATTAACGATGAGCATCCATCAACAAACCAAACAAGAAGACAACTTAGGATTACAAGTTGCTTTAACCACCGTGTTTTATGCGGGTATTTTACTGTGTGTATTTATATGGCTTTATCCCTTAATAAAACGATTACGACGACTTAGAATTACAGCCAAAACCTTTGGAGAAGGTGACTTTTCCAAGCGTATTCATATTTCTTCTAC
>CAZMDX010000077.1:0-15782 GCA_964564805.1 uncultured Pseudoalteromonas sp.
CTATAACCCATACCATAAACAGTCTCGACGTGGTCAAAATGTTGATCAACCTGCATAAATTTTTTACGAATACGTTTGATATGAGAAGTAATAGTAGTGTCATCCACTACCATTTTTGATTCATCCATCAATTGCTGGCGGCTCTTGACGTGTCCTGAAAACTTAGCAATTGCGTGTAACATCCAAAACTCGGTGACCGTAAGTTCAATGCCCTGCCCTTTCCAGTTGACCGTCATTCGTTTACTGTCAATCGACAGTTCACCAGTTTGAATAAGGTCAGTTTGTGTTTGTGGCCTGTCTAGTAACTCTGTTCGTCTAAATAATGCAGCGATTCTAGCCAACAAATGCGGCAGGCTGATATCTTTGGTTAGATAATCGTCAGCTCCCATTCGCAAACCACAAATGGTGTCGTAATCATTATCTCGTGCAGTAAAAAAAATAATGGGCAAGGTCTTAGATAAATTTCTTAGTAGCTGACAAACAGCAAAGCCACCGTCAATTTCATCCTCAAGCCCTATATCGATAATTGCTAGATCTGGTAATTTTTTGGAGAATGCTTGCTCTGCACTGCGCCGGTTAACATACGATTGCACCTCATAACCATGTTTGTTCAGAGCAGCGATATAATTTTCTCTCAGTGCTTGGTCATCTTCAACCAAGGCAATACGTTTTGACATGACCTACGCCTATATACTTACTTTTTTATTCTCGAAAATTAACTATATCGTAAACTTGTTTAGGTTAAATCGATAAATTGATTAAAAGTGCAATTTCCATTTTTTCGCCACAATTGACCACAAGATTGCCATATTGTCTCCCTGAATCAGCCACATAATTTTTGTTTACTAGTGAACAACAATTCACTCTCTTGGAAAGAACAATGACATTATCAAACACTACAATCACGACCGCTATTGCGTTCACCTGCTTATTGTCAGGCAGCGCTATCGCTGAGCAACAAAATGAGGAAGAAAAGACCAATGAAATAATTGGCCTGAGTTCTGGTTTAATAATCGGTGCTGCCATTGCTGGACCAATAGGTGCGATCATTACAGGCATCTTTGGTGTCATGTTAGCTGAAGACGTGAACTCTGATAAAAGACTGGAAACAGTTAACCATTCACTTCAACAAAAAGACCAACAATTATTTGTGATGCAACAAAATTTGGAACAGGCAAAAAAACGCGTAGCAGTGCAAATTGCTTCAATGGATAGTGCATTGAAACAGGCAGCTTACAAACACAGAGCCCCAGAAATTGAAACCAATATTCAATTTAAAACCGCCTCTTATGTTTTGGAGGAACACTATAAGTCGCAACTCGACTTAATAGTTCAAACCCTGCAAAAAAATCCCATGTTAAATATTACTTTATCAGGCTTCGCTGATAAACGTGGCGATACCACATTTAACCAAGCCCTTTCAGAGCAACGTGCGTTAACAGTCAAAAATTACTTATTAGATAATAACGTTAGAAAAGAGCAGGTAATCACTCACTCATTTGGAGAGTCTTCACTGGTTAGCGCAGGTGTACATTTTGAGGATGACTTTTTTGACCGTCGAGTAATGTTAAAAGTATCTGATGACCAAACAGACATGACAGCGGCGAATCAATAAATTTGATTACATACTAAAAATAAGGAAACATTTTATGTTATCACTGCCTAAACTTGCCGTAATTAGTTTGGTAGTTATTGCGATAGGGGCTTTGCAATTTGCAGTGCCCGCTTTTACTAGTAAACAAACTGCCATAGACCTTTTAAAGTCGAACGCAACACTGACTAAAAAACAAGATAGCGTTCTAATAAATCATCCCATGAATAATGATAAAAATGCCCAACGTGGCACTTTGTATTTGATGCACGAACAACCTGAACAAGGCGAAACATCTCAACAATATTCACTTAGTCCATTACTCAAAACTAAAGTTGATATTAAAGTAACAGGTATCGTCGCTCGCACTACGCTGACTCAAACATTCAAAAATACAGGTGAAGATTGGGTTAATGCTTTATACGTTTTCCCCTTGCCAGAAAGTGCCGCCGTTGATCATTTATTGATAACAGTGGGTGAGCGCAAAATAGAAGGACAAATTAAGGAAAAACATGAAGCAAAAGAGATTTATCTTCGAGCCAAAGCTAGGGGCAAAAAAGCGAGTTTAATAATACAACAGCGACCTAATATGTTTTCTAATTCCATAGCCAATATTGGCCCTGGTGAAACAATTGAAGTGGTACTTGGATACCAGCAAAAACTCAACTTTGAGCAGCATCAATATAGTCTGCGGTTTCCTATGACCATTACACCTCGATATATGCCCAGCGGTTCGAAAGAAGCGCTACAAATATTAACAAAATCTAATCAAAATCAGTTTAGCCAGCCAAATAACCCCATTGAATTGCAAGTTAGCTTACACCCAGGTTTTAAAGTGCATGATATTAAAAGTGAATCCCACGAGATTACTTCTAATCAACTGAAAAACGGCAGTCACCAAGTTCAAATATCAGGTGGCAATATTGCTGATCGCGATTTTGTATTAAGTTGGCGGATAAAATTAGAGGCAGCACCACAGTTTGCGCACTTTACGCAGCAAGTGAACGGTAATGAATATGGTTTGGTCATGTTGCTACCACCGATTGAGACGGCTGACTTGGAAATAACTCAAGCACGCGAGTTGATTTTTGTGCTTGATACATCAGGCTCCATGCATGGCGATTCCATCAAACAAGCAAAAAAAGCCTTAATTTTGGCTATCGAACAACTAAAAACGACAGATGATTTTAATGTCATTGAATTTAATAGTTATGCGCAAAACTTATGGAAATGGCCAAAACCAGCTAACTCGAGCAATAAGAACAATGCCAAACAATTTGTCAATAGCTTATCAGCTAATGGCGGAACAGAAATGGAAAGTGCCTTAAAACTTGCCTTTTCCCAGCCTAAATTTAATACATCCACTACTTTGCGCCAAATCGTATTTATTACCGATGGTAGTGTGAGTAACGAAGAAACCTTAATGCGGTTGATCAGTGACAAACTTGAAAACTCACGATTGTTTACTGTAGGCATAGGTAGTTCTCCCAACAGTTACTTTATGAGTGAGGCGGCGAAGATGGGCAGAGGCACTTTCACTTATATTGGTTCGGTTGATCAGGTTCAGCAGAAAATGTTTAATTTATTAACGAAGTTACAGCATCCCGCTATCACTGATATCGAGTTACAGTTAGATAACAAGAGCTTACAATCTAATCAGCAGTTAGAGTTTTACCCTAACGTTATAAGTGACTTATACAAAGGCGAACCTCTAGTAATAAGCTATCGACACACTAATGGCATTATGGAACCGAATGACTCTAGTAACTCTGACAGTTCTAGTAATCGCTTATCAAAGATCAATCTCTTGGCACAGTACCAAGGAAAACCTTGGGAAAAGACCTTAACACTTGATACTCAAACCAGACAATCAGGTCTGCATGTTTTATGGGCCAGAGAAAAGATTAGTCAACTCACTAGAGATAAACGCCGTGCGAGTATGCGCACGAATAATACTGCAACTTCACAAGACGAATATAAGTTCCGCATTACAGAAACGGCGATTGCTCATCACTTGGTCAGTCAGTACACCAGTTTAGTTGCCGTAGATGTGACGCCAGCACGTGCAGTAGCAATACAATCAAAAAACCGAAAAGTTACAAACTCTCTACCTAAGGGTACTTCAAATCATTTAGTTCAATCACAGGGTAACTTCCCACAGACTGCTACTACAGCGTCACTCAAGATAATAATAGGGTTAATGTTAATAGGGTTATCGTTATGTGGACACATGCTTACAAGAAGAAAACTAATATTTCAAAACCACTATTCCTAATTATTAAGCATAAATTCCTAATGTTTAATTTATTGCTGGGTATTTACCTATTTTCTGGTGGGTTTTATATATTTGCTAAAGCAGAGTTAGCGCAATACTTAATAGCGGATGCTTGGCATAAAAACCTTAAGTCTGATAAAAAATACAAACCTTGGCCTTGGGCAGATACTTATCCGGTCGCTGAACTTATTATCAAGAGTAAAAGCTGGTATGTATTAGCTGGTTCAAGTACCAGAAACTTAGCATTTGCACCTACCCATGTCAGCTCGACACCTCAGCCAGGAGAAAAAGGTAATAGTATAATAATAGGTCACCGCGACACACAGTTTAACAGCCTAAAAGATCTACAAAGAGGTGATGTTATCATAGTAAAAACAAAACACAGGCGGCAGCAATTCAGGGTGAAAACCCTACGGATTACTTTATATTCACAGCTGGATTATATCCAAAGTAACATTAATAACGACACCTTCGATATTGATCAACCTAGCTTAACACTGATTACCTGTTATCCGTTTGACGGTGTATTACCTGACCCCATTCATAGATATATTGTGCGAGCAATCGCGATTTAGAGATAACTGGTTGTGAATTAAAAACATAAATAAAAACTTTTACCCACTAATATAACGTAATCTTAACGTGCACATTACTCATCAATGTATTGGAAAAATGGAACGGGACCTACTTTGTATGAATCAAGTGCAAATCAAGCGAAAAACTATTCATTAAAAATACAACTAGGAATAATATGACTTTTTCAAAAATCACTCTCGTAACAATATTTACCGTACTTAGTATTGGAATAAGCGCTTGTACTAAGACCCAAAAAGAATCCGCCAAAGAAGTAGGAGCAGAAGCTAAAGAAATGGCGACTCAAGCAAAAGAGAAGTCTTTGGATATGTATGACAAAACAAAGAATGGTGCGTCTGAGTTAGCCGATAAAGCAACGGTCATGGCAAGTGAGCTAAAAGACAAAGCGATCAACACATACGATGTTACAGCCGAAAAGGCGATGGTTATGGCAAGTGATATAAAAGATAAGGCCACTGACGAGTATGATGTCACAGCCGAAAAAGCATCTAACGTGATGTATGCAACGAAGAAAAAAGCGACCGAGTTAAAAACAGATGCATCTAAAAAGATAAAAGAAACCTGCATTGCCACTAAAGAAAAGTTAGGCCAAGATCCAATAGACTGTTAACTGGGTTAGTCTGCAAGTCGCAATAAAAGGGCGCCTGCCCTTTTTATTTTTTAAAAGTCATTCGAAAAAAGTTAAAATTAAACGTGGGCTCAAAATAAACACTTAACCACAATCACCTGTTCGCTGAACAAACCTAAAACAATTCACACATAAGCTTGAATTACCGATAGTAGGCACAATACTATACACCCAATTTTATCTTTTCTCTTCTCGAAAATAAATAACACTTTGAGTTCTTTTAAGTCCTTGTAAGTGGTCATATGTACTAACGCGGTCTCAAAATGCGTAGTTATTTTACAGTTTCGATTCAACACATTAGCTGGCAGTCAATATGAACGCATTAAGTATGAAAGGATTAACCAAAACCTATAAGGGTGGGACAGAGGCTTTAAAAGGGATTGATTTAATAGTCAAACAAGGAGACTTCTTTGCCTTACTTGGACCTAATGGCGCAGGTAAATCGACGGCCATAGGGATCATTAGTTCTCTGGTGAACAAAACACAAGGCGATGTTGATATATTTGAGTACTCTTTAGCGACTCAGCCTATCGAAGCAAAATCTTGTATTGGATTAGTACCGCAAGAATTTAACTTCAACCAATTCGAACCCTTAATACAAATCATGTTGAATCAAGCAGGGTATTACGGTGTTCCCAAAAACATAGCTAAACCTAGAGCCGAAAAATATCTTAAACAGCTTGATCTATGGGACAAACGCAACTCACCGGCTAGACAACTGTCTGGTGGTATGAAAAGACGATTAATGATTGCCAGAGCCTTGATGCATGAACCTAGAATGCTCATTCTTGATGAGCCTACCGCAGGCGTAGACATTGAAATACGCCGCTCAATGTGGTCTTTTTTACAAGAGATTAATCAACAGGGTGTGACCATTATTTTGACGACTCATTACCTTGAAGAAGCTGAAATGTTATGTCGTAATATCGCTATTATTGATAAAGGTATTATTGTTAAAAATACCAGTATGAAAGCCTTGCTTGCCACCTTAAACATTGAAACTTTTGTGCTGGATCTGTCTAAGAATTTAAGTTCTCTATCCTTAGATGGTTTTAAAAGCCGTCTAGTTGACGAACATACTTTAGAAGTAGATGTGCCCAAGAAGGCCGGTCTTAACTCAGTTTTTGAACAATTAACTCAAAAAGAGATACAAGTATTAAGTATGCGTAACAAATCAAATCGACTAGAAGAGCTATTTGTTAGAATGGTCGAATCTGGGAGAGCCACTGTAGATGATAATATGACCACAAAACACATTACAGGAGACACCTATGAGTAGCCTTGAAGGTATGAAGAGCTCTAAGCCTATGAACAGTCTTAATATGGTGGCCCTCAGAACAATGTGGCGCAAGGAATGCTTACGTTTCTTAAGGATTTGGATCCAGACGCTGCTGCCACCTGCCATTACTATGTCACTGTACTTTGTGATATTTGGTAATTTGATTGGTAGCAGAATAGGCCAAATGGGGGGCTTTAGTTATATGGAGTTTATTGTTCCCGGCTTAATTATGATGGCGGTTATCACCAATGCATACTCCAATGTATCCTCTTCTTTTTACAGTGCTAAATATCAACGCAATATAGAAGAGTTATTGGTTGCACCTGTCTCTAATTGGATCATTATTGCTGGTTTTGTTGGTGGTGGTGTAGTTCGAGGAATGATAGTTGGTGTAATAGTCACAATCGTATCGCTTTTTTTTGTAGATATACATATTCATAATTTTCTGATTATTGTTATAACTCTACTGTTAACCACAATACTATTTTCTACCGCAGGTTTAATTAACGGCATTTTTGCCAATTCATTTGATGATGTGAGTATTGTACCCACGTTTATCTTAACCCCATTGACCTACTTAGGAGGTGTTTTTTACTCATTAAGTTTATTACCTGAATTTTGGCAATGGGTCAGTAAAATTAATCCTATCATTTATATGGTGAGTGGTTTTAGGTACGGCTTTCTCGGTGTTTCAGATATTAGTTTCTATGTGTCGTTAGGCATATTGATAGGCTTCAATGTGGTATTACTTTGTTGGGCTTACTCTCTTATCAGTCGTGGTGTAGGCATTCGAAGCTAATGCAACAACAAGCGCGCGCAATCAGTACCAACCAAACAGGTATTCATCAGAACTTGCAAAAAGTTGTTACTCGTCAACTTGCAAGTGTGAGCCAAAGACCGCTGTCTACACATACCCAAAAAGCATTTGAAGAAGCCATCAATTGGCTCGGGAAATGGCAGGGTGAACTGATATTAGATTCTTGTTGTGGTGTGGGTGAAAGCACAGTGAATATAGCGCTAGCGCATCCAAATGCCCGGGTTATAGGTATTGATAAATCGGCATTACGGACAAACAAACACACAACATACGCCAGTCCGTTACAAAACTATCTTATAGTGCGTGCAGATCTTAATGATTTTTTAAGATTACTGGTCGCGAATGATAAAAAATTAACCAAACACTATCTACTTTATCCTAACCCATACCCCAAGTCGGCACATCTTCAACGTCGTTGGTATGCTACATCTGCATTAAAAGATATATTAAAACTGGGGGGTATACTTGAAGTCAGAAGTAACTGGCAGTTATATATTGAAGAGTTTTCTGCTGCTTTAGATATTGCACATGTTAATAATCAAATTGCTATATTTGAAAGTGACAAAGCTATGACACCCTTCGAACGAAAGTATTGGCAAAGCGGCCAAAGTAGCTGGCAGCTAACGGCTCATTTATAATAGTAAAGTAATGTCAATTGCTAAAATTAATCTGGACTGATGCAAGGTGATATTTAATTAATTTTTACTATAGATTGGCAAAAATAAAATGTTAAGTGTAGTAAATACCCCGTTGTTTGGCATCTTTTTTGATGCTCAATTCGTTCAGCGACCATCACTGCCTTGTTACTAGCGGCAGAAAAAATGAGTCCTTCGACAAATTCTTTTATTTTTACATTACTTGCTGCCTTATCAAATAATACAGCAGACAACCTTTATTGTTGATATTGGTAAAACTGAGTTGCCTGTAAGTCACACTCTTTTTACTAAAATTAACCATCACTAAAATTAACCATCACTAAAATTAATCATCATCAAAATTAATCGTCTTTATAAGAATACCCAAAGTAAACAAAATTCAGAAAACGAACTGAGTTTCGTATTATTTATTAGTGCATTTTGCACAGTAATTTCGATAGAAATTCAGTGAGGGATTGAAGAAAGTTGAGAATGCTTGAGTCAGTCATATTCAACAACTTAAAATAATATTCCAATCCACGTGGATATCTCTAGAATAATTGGCACTGCGACTAAATACAGTTTGAGTTTATTGCCCGATGGTTGTTACCTTTCAACTAAAAATAAAAATTATGTCAGTCAATAGATATGTACACCTTTAGACCACCTTATTCTTGTAACCATGATGAGATAAAAAAAGCACCACAGCATATAGATTGAACCTATCCATAACATTTAATTTCAGTAACTTGTATACAAAAACGGCCTTCTAGCTGAGTGCTTTAGATCATAAAATAAAACAGTTAACCTTTATCGGATAATATCCATGACTGTTTATTTTGTGGTGTAGGCACCTATTGGTCTATCGCAACAATTAAGGTAAGGTGCTTGATCAGGGGTATTTTAGATAGGGTAGAATTATGGGCGGAGCTAAGGTTAGTTTAGAACATCTGTACAAGGTATTTACCATGCCTGAAGGCAAAGACTCTAAGCTTGCACAGATTGAACAACATCTATCTGGTAATTTGTCAGATTTTTTGTCACAACATGTTGTCACTAAAGTTAATTCTCTTGCGCAAATTGAGAAAAGTTTTGCTGAGTATGCAGTCCCTGAAACTCCGGAGTTCGTATCAAAACATGCTGAAGACCTTCTAGAAAAGTTAGTCGCTAACTCAGTTAATACCTATTCTCCCAGTTTTATTGGTCATATGACCTCGGCATTACCATATTTTCACCTGCCTTTGGCAAAATTATTAGTAGGCTTGAACCAAAATTTAGTTAAAATCGAAACGTCCAAGGCATTCACTCCGCTTGAACGGCAGATGCTGGGCATGATGCACGAATTGGTGTACGGACAACCCGAGGATTTTTACCATACCTATTTACATAGTGCGAACCATGCTCTAGGTGCATTTTGCTCCGGTGGAACGATTGCCAATATCACTGCATTATGGGTCGCAAGAAACAAAGCCCTACCTTCCACATCACAATTCAAAGGTGTGGACCAAGAAGGTTTAGCCGCAGGAATGATGCATTATGGTTATAAGAAAATGGGCATCATTTCATCTAAACGTGGCCATTATTCGTTATCAAAAACAGTTGATCTACTGGGTCTAGGTAAACAACAGATGATTACCATCGACTGCCCTTCGCAACGCTTGTCTGGTGAAAAAGCGTTAGCTGTAGGCAAACAATATCAAAAAGATGGTAACAAAATACTTTCTATTATAGGTATCGCAGGCACAACTGAAACAGGGCATATTGACCCATTAGATGAACTTGCAGATGTAGCAAAAGAACTGGGCTGTCATTTTCATGTAGACGCAGCTTGGGGTGGAGCAACGTTGTTTTCTCAGGAGCACAAGGGATTACTCAAAGGTATTGAAAGAGCAGACTCAGTGACTATTGATGCTCATAAACAAATGTATGTGCCAATGGGAGCAGGCATGGTGTTATTTAAAAACCCCAGTGACAGTAATGCGGTGCGCCATCACGCTCAATACATATTGCGAGCAGGATCGAAAGATTTAGGTGCTACCACTTTAGAAGGCTCTCGAAACGGTATGGCAATGATGGTGTATGCGTCGTTACATATTTTTGGTCGTCAAGGCTATGAGTTACTCATTAACCAGAGTATAGAAAAAGCCAAAACGTTTGCCCGAATGATACAGTCACACCCTGATTTTGAGCTGATCACGGCACCTACGTTGTCTCTATTGACCTACAGAGTTAATCCTAGGGTTATCCAAGAAAAAATGAAGATACAACCAGAAATTGGTCATGTGTTGAATATGGAGCTGGATAATTTAACGGTAATTGTGCAGAAAGAACAAAGAGAGGCAGGTAAGTCATTTGTCTCGCGAACTCGGTTAACAACCGAAAAGTACCCCGACCAAGCTATTACCATTTTCAGGGTAGTGCTGGCTAACCCGTTAACAACACATACTGACTTAAAAAATATTTTGGATGAACAATTTGCTATTGCCAGCAAAACTGAGGCTTGGGAAAAACTTTATCGTGAACATAAATAAGCAAGCCAGGTTAACTTGCCTGTCTTTTAACTCTTTGCTTTAATTCTTTGCTTTTAACCGGAACTGCAGATTATCAATCAAACGAGTTTTTCCCAAAAATGCGGCTGCCAACAAGACTAAATCCTGATCTTCATGACCTGGCTGTAACAAATTTTCTATATTTCGTATTTCAAGGTGGTCAGGATTAAAACCTAGTGTAGATAACTCTAATTTATATTCTTGTGTTAGTTTGATAAAATCTCTTCGACCAGCTTGAATTTCTCCTACTAATTGTTGCATTTTTTCGTAAAGAGTAGGCGCCAACTTACGCTCTGTAACTCTTAAATAATGATTTCTCGAGCTCATAGCTAGGCCATCATCTTCTCTGGTAGTTGCCACGCCAAATACTTTTAAATTCATTGATAAGTCGGTTACCATAGCTTTAATGACCTGCAATTGCTGAAAATCTTTTTCACCAAAGAAGGCTAAATTAGGCTGTACCATATTGAACAGTTTACATACTATGGTTGCCACTCCACGGAAATGTCCTGGTCGACTGGCCCCGCAAATCATATAAGATAAACCTGGTACTTCTACAAATGTTTGTTGCTCTAACCCTCTAGCATAGATGTCACTGGCGTCAGGCATAAATAACACATCGACTCCTAAACTTTCCAATAGACGGCTATCGCTTTGCAATGTTCTAGGGTAAGCCTCTAAATCTTCATCAGGACCAAATTGCATAGGATTAACAAATATTGACACGACGACTATGTCTGCTTGTTTTTTGGCTTCACGAACAAGGTTCAGGTGACCTTGATGTAAATTCCCCATAGTAGGAACAAAAGCAATCACTTTGGCACTATTTTGCCAGGTCCGTCTTGTTTCCCGCAGGTCTAAAATTTTATTGATAAGTTGCATAGTGATAAATTACTTTAATAATGAGTTGCTAGTGCATATTGTGAAGATACAAACGAACATCAGTTGAAACTGTGTTCATCTGAAGGGAAACTTTGCTCTTGAACTTCTTTGATATACTGGCCAACAGCCTCACGCATATTGTTAGTTTGCTGCAAATAGTTCTTAGAAAATTTAGGCATATAGTTTGCGCTAATACCGAACATATCGTGCATCACAAGTATTTGACCATCTGTTTTTGCTCCAGCACCAATTCCAATAACGGGAATACTAAGACGTTGAGATATTTTGGCCGCTAGGTCTTTTGGAATACACTCCAACACTAATAACTGGATACCTGCTTGTTCTAACTCTATGGCTTGTTCAAGAATGTTTTCGGCTTGTAAGTCATTGCGGCCCTGCACTTTAAATCCACCAAATACATGCACCGATTGTGGTGTTAAACCTAAGTGCCCACAAACGGGTACGCTACGTTCATTCAATCCCCTAATCGTATCTAATAACCAACTACCCCCTTCTAATTTGATCATGCTTGCTCCTGCACGCATCAATTCGGCAGCACTCAAATAAGTTTGTTCAGGTGTCGAATAGGACATAAAAGGCATATCCGCAACAACAAAGGCTCTCTCAACGCCTTTTTTTACACAGCGAGTATGATAAGCGATGTCATCAAGGGTAACGCTTAATGTATCGTCATCGCCCTTTAGTACCATCCCAAGTGAGTCACCAATCAATAAAACATCGATGCCTTGCTCATCAAACAATTTAGCAAAACTCGCATCGTAAGCCGTTAAAGCAGTGATTTTCGTATGCTCTTGCTTCATTTTAAGCAAGGTTGAAGTCGTTACTTTTTTCATTAGATATGCTCCAATTTTGATGTCATCAAAAATACTTCTTACTGCCTTGGTAAAGTACGAAGGGTAACGCACTATACGATTATTTTCTGAATTTCTAAATCACCGCTGAACCGGTCATTTTTTGTAAACCATTTTCCGGACACTTTTTAACAAGCTCTGATAGTTTCTCACCACAAGGAAAAATCAAATCGGGAGCAATTTCAAAAAGCGGGTACAAAACAAACTCTCTTTGTTTCATGCCACAGTGGGGAACCGTTAAATGATCGTTATCAATGCGTTGTTTACCGAACAACAGCATATCCAAATCCAAGGTTCTAGGCCCCCATCTATTAGCCTTGCGTAATCGACCTTGATGATTTTCTATTAATTGAGTTTGTTGCAACAACGTGTCTGGCGAAAGTGTCGTTGTGATAAGTGCAACTGCATTCACATAATCTGGTTGATCTTGTGGACCCATAGGTCGACTTCGATACAAGCTTGAACACCTGATCAATTCAGATCCGGGTAACGCAGCTAAGCTTACACATGCTGCCCGTAATTGCTTTTTAGGCAGCGCTAAATTACTGCCTAAACCAATATAAACTTCAATCATACTTTTGGTTTAGGTTTCTTGCGGTTGCGTCTTGGGCGTCTGGCAGGAGCACCTTCTTGAACGCGCAGGGTTTCTAGCATAGTTTTACGCTGTTCTTCATCTGCATCTTGAAAATCAGTCCACCATTGTGCCAATTCAAATAAGTCGCCTCCTTCTATCTGACCACGTAACAATAAAAAGTCATATGCAGCTCTAAATTTTGGGTGCTCAAGCAATTGATAAGCTCTTCGGCCATAACGCTTAGGTAAACGATTTTGAAGCTGCCAAATTTCCCGAATGGCCGAACTAAAGCGCTTAGGGATCATAATACGTTGAATTTGGCGATGCATAACGTCATTCAATGCAAGGTTAAAAGCATCAAAGTGATTTAAGCCGCCTTCAACCATTAACTCCTGACAACGTTCTTCTAATGGATACCACATGAAGGCTGCAAAAATAAATGCGGGAGTGACTCTTTGACCAGTATTAATACGATTGTCGGTGTTAGTAAGCACTTGTTCAACAAATCGATTTTCACGATTGTCTGACGGCAATAGTAAAGGTGCTAATTGCGGAAATAGAGGTTCAAACAAATGAAACTCTGATAATAATTTATAGGTTGCTAGACCTTGCCCTGATAATAATAACTTAAGAATTTCTTCAAATAATCTGGCCGCTGGGATGTTTGCCATCAATGGTGCCAGACGTTTTATAGGTTCGGCACTTTCCTCACTGATAGTCATATCAAGCTTGGCAGCAAATCTTACGGCCCTAAGCATTCTAACGGGATCTTCACGATAACGGGTTTCAGGATCACCTATAAGTGTAATTTTTTTGTCTTTAATCGCCTGCATGCCACCAGCAAAGTCACTGATTGAGTAATCAGCGATATTGTAATACATGGCATTAATAGTGAAGTCTCTGCGTTGTGCGTCTTCTCCGATGCTACCAAATACGTTGTCACGCAGTAACTGACCGTGATCACTTTGTTTACTAACTTTTGACTCGCCTTCATCATTGTTTTCATGATGGCCACGAAAAGTAGCAACCTCGATGACTTCACGCCCAAACACAATATGCGCTAATCTAAATCTTCGTCCAATCAATCGGCAATTACGAAACAATCCTTTAATCTGCTCAGGTGTGGCATCAGTGGTGACGTCAAAATCTTTTGGCTCTTTACCTAGCAACGCATCACGAACACAACCACCGACTAGATACGCTTGATAACCACTGTTATGTAGGCGATAAAGCACTTTTAGCGCATTTTCACTCATTGAATCACGGGAAACGGAATGTTCTGCACGAGGAATGACAGTCGCAACAAGTGTAGCGGGTTTGTTTATGGTTTTAGTGCGAAGAGCACTCCTGACTTTGTCAATTACGCGAGAAATAATATGCTGTGCTCCTTATTTATACCAGTTGTTCTATTATACACCGCCGGTTTGAGCGGAAAAATTCGGCGCTAATCATATACTGTCTGCTTACCCAATTCTATTATCAATGCATTCTGTTTTAGCGGGTATGTTACTCAAATCCCACTCACAGATAGCCCAGTTCAATATATTTTGTGCAGAATCTTGTTTCAGCTCTTTTGAAGGTGATAAACCAAGAAATGCAAGTGCGTTTATCAGGTTGTTACCAGCATCATTATTGTTTATTTCACAAGCATGATTTTGTTTGCTCAGTTTTTTTCCGAATTCACTTACCACGACAGGAAAATGTAAGAACTTTGGAGCAGGACAATCAAACCCTTTATACAGCGCAAGCTGAAATAATGTTGCATTTAATAAGTCGGCCCCTCTTACGACTTCGGTAATGCCTTGTTCTATATCGTCAACCACCACAGCTAACTGGTAGGCAAACAAATTATCTTTACGCTTAATGGTAAATTGCATAGGCACATCGTGCTTAGGCAAATCAACTTGCCCTAATAACTCATCATAAAACGGTTTTTGGTCATCATAAGATCTGAATCTAATTGCACTATTTTCAAAGCTTAGATTTTGCTCAGCACAAATACATGACCGACCAAAATCTGGGTTTACTAACTGGGCGCGAGAACACTGGCATTGATAGGTGAAGCCTTGCTCAGTCAAATATTGAATTTTTTCATCATATAAGTCACCTCTACTACTTTGATAAATAACATTATCGTCCCAGAATAAATGGTGCGCTTCAAGGCAACGCATAATCGACTCACTAGAGCCGGCGACTTCCCTGGGCGGGTCAATATCTTCTATCCTGAGTAACCATCGCCCACCTTGACTTTTCGCCTGTAAAAAACTGCCTAACGCAGTGACTAAAGAACCAAAATGCAGGTCACCAGATGGGGATGGTGCAAAGCGGCCAATATAACCATGGCTGCGTGAGGCAATTTTTATACGGGGATATTTGAGTGCAGTGATCATAAATCAAAGGTTATCACCCCAAGTAGCTGGCTATGAGTTAACCGCCACTTGGGATAAAAGGCAACGTTAGCCCTGAAGTTGTTTTTCTTTAATTTCAGCCATGGTTTTACAATCGATACACATGTCTGCAGTAGGCCTAGCTTCCAAGCGGCGCACACCAATTTCAATACCACATTCGTCACAAAAACCAAAATCGTCTTCATCAATGCGCTTGAGTGTTTTTTCAATCTTTTTAATTAATTTACGTTCTCTGTCTCGAGTCCGTAACTCAAGACTAAATTCTTCCTCTTGTGCTGCTCTGTCTACAGGATCAGGAAAATTAGCTGCCTCATCTTGCATATGGTGAACGGTACGGTCTACTTCTTGACGAAGTTGCTCGCGCCATGCTTTGAGTAATAAACAAAAATGCTCCATTTGCTTTTCGTTCATGTACTCTTCGCCTTTCTTCTCCTCGTAAGGAGACAAACCGGCTAGTGATAATAATCCAAGTGTTTTGTTAGTTTTTGCTGTTGGCATATGCCAATTCTCCTAAACTACGGCAAGAGCTGTTTGCGTATGAGGTTATGTATATCAAAAACCCGTATCACAGGCAATTGCTTGCTCTTAACATCTTCCGTTACAGTGAAAACGATTTTGTAGCTGCCAATATGGAGGCCTTGCTGAAAAAATCAACGTCTATATTATGAAAAAAAACAT
>CAZMDX010000078.1:0-6671 GCA_964564805.1 uncultured Pseudoalteromonas sp.
GGACTGCTGCTGAATAAACTTCTGGTTTTCAATAGTCGCTTTTGGGCTTCCACTGTTTATATTATTAATAGACATAATCTACACCCACTCCCTAAATTGACTTATAAATGTTATCGACCAACTTTATTAATACTTTAGCAAAAATAATTATTTTCAGCACTAATTTAATAGAAATAATAACTGGCGTTCATTGTCGTGCTACATACTAATTTCTACTTGCCCAGTACTTGAAACACGAGCATATATTTTTTTATTTGAACGCCTATTTTTAACTTGAATCGTTTCGCCCATTCGGCCGTCTTCTAATGCTATTCCAGTCGTTTTCACTATCATGTGAGTGGTACCTGCAGAAATAGTCACTCTGTCTCCCTTGCACACATAACACAAGTTTTTTGGATCAACCGGTCTACCTGCTGATACCCGACGTTTAATCCTTGCACCTACAACATCTTCAATGTCAGAAAATGTACTACTTCTTAAACGTTTTTTGTTCATACTTACTACGTTCAGGTTATCTGTGGTTAACAATGTTCCGGGACTGACGGCGCTAGAAATAACGACAACAGGCTGGGTTTCGATTGCTTTTACCACCATAAACATATACCAATTGCTGTTTTGACATTCAGCCTTAACTGAAATATTTGATTGACTAAGCGCTTCAGCACTCGCAGAAAATACAAGATGAGTGTCACATGATGGTATATGAACTCTGTTGTCTATGGGCATCGCTGACACATCGATTGTTTTATCAAGATTAGGATTGAGTTGTTGTAAAACAAACCCTTCCGCCTGACTTATTAAGTCTTGTTTTACTAAATTTTTTTCATTTGCCGCCGTTATACCTGAATGTACACAAGTAATTATTGCGATCAGTCTAGCTAATGATTGATAATAGTGTAATTTATTCATATTCACTTATTGTTTTTTTGTCTAAATCACATTAACGAATTCGCTAGGCGTCAATATTTAGTCGCTAGGATAGAAGTAAAACTATCACTACTGCTAAGTCAGTTAATGAGTTATGTAAAGTGTCAATTTGTTGCTGTTTTAAACAAAATAGTTTTAATCTAATTCTACACAAGCAAGACGTAAGCAAAAGTTACGCCGCTTTTAATTTGTATTGGAGACATACATGTCTGAAATTCTTAACTCGGTCAACCAGCGTACCCAACTAGTTGGTGAAAACAGACTGGAGTTGTTATTATTTAAACTCAATTCAAGGCAACGATTTGGGATTAACGTATTCAAAGTACGTGAGGTATTACAGTGCCCAAAATTAACGTCTATGCCAAAATTAAATAGATTTGTTAGAGGTATTGCTCATATTCGTGGTCAAACTATTTCTGTCATTGATATGAGTTTAGCAGTAGGGGGTAAAAAAATTGAAGACCTAAGCACTGCCTTTATTATTATTGCCGAATATAATAGTTCAGTCCAAGGTTTTTTAGTGGGCTCAGTAGAACGTATTATTAATACAAACTGGCAATCTATCATGCCGCCTCCAAAAGGAAGTGGTCGAGCTAGTTATCTCACCGCAGTCACTCAAATTGAAAATGAATTAATAGAAATTTTGGATGTAGAAAAAATCTTAAATGAGATATCTCCAGTTAGTACTGATTTGAGTGAAGATGTTGCAAGCAAAATAAAAGTAGAAAATAAGCTTGAAAAAATCATTTTTATTGCAGATGATTCTTCAGTAGCACGAAATCAGGTCAAACGAGCCCTTTCTTCACTAGGCCTAAAAATTGAATTGGCGAAAAACGGTCTAGAAGCTTTAAATAGGTTGAAGGAAATCGCTGCTGAGACGGGCGATATCACTGATAAAGTAGGAGTGTTGATTTCAGACATCGAAATGCCTGAAATGGATGGTTACACACTAACTGCTGAAATTAGAAACACACCAGAGTTAAAAAAACTACACGTCATTTTACATACGTCACTAAGCGGTGTGTTTAATCAAGCAATGGTTGAAAAAGTTGGAGCTGATGATTTCATCGCTAAGTTTCATCCCGACGAATTAGCTACTTCAGTTCAAAAATGGTTTGGTAACGAATAGCCTTTTCAGAAAATTGTTGTTTCAAATAGTTAAATAAAGGACGATTTTGTATATGAGATTGCAAGCGTATTTTACCAGTGAGTATTAAGTGAAGGACATAGAATTTGATCAAAATCATTATATCTCCTTTAGTCACTTTCTTGAAAAAGCCTGCGGCATCGTTCTAGGAGATAGTAAACAATATTTAGTTCGAAGCCGTTTAACTCCTATAGTCAAGCAGTTTAGTTGTGGGTCTATTAACGTATTAATAGACTCTGTTATCAAAGGTAATCAACAACATAGAACCGCTGCTGTAGAAGCAATGACAACCAATGAAACGCTATGGTTTCGTGATGACTATCCTTTTAAGTTGCTAGAAAACCCGATTCTTAATCAATTTTCTAATAAAAAAACAGCCATGCGTGTTTGGAGTGCTGCCTGTTCGTCAGGACAAGAAGCCTATTCTGTTGCTATGACAACCTTAAACTTTAAAAAACGACAACCAAACGCATTTTGTGCCGGTGTCGAGATCGTTGGAACTGACATCTCGCAAGAAATGTTACAGCGTTGTAGGATGGCAGAGTATGACCAGTTAGCTATTTCTCGAGGTTTACCAAAACAATTTAAATCGGATTTTTTTGAACCTGGAAATAATGGTAATCTGAAATTAAAATCGCAAGTAAAAGACTTAGCTAACTTTAGGTCTATTAACTTATTAGACAGTTATTCTTCTCTTGGTAAATTTGATATTATTTTTTGTCGTAATGTGTTGATTTACTTTTCTCATGAAGTTAAGAGACAGATACTGCAAAAAATTGCCGCCTGCCTGCAAGACGACGGCATATTGTTCCTTGGTGCCTCTGAATCAATTTCTGGTTTAACCGATAAATTTGTCATGGTTAGATGTAATCCAGGCCTATATTATATAAAAAAACCTATATAAAACCTTCCCTTAGTTACTCAGTTCTTTTTTACTTGCCTATAATATTATCTGTGGCACAACCTTTGCTTGGTTCTATATCATAATAGGAGAAGTATATGGCTATCAACTTAGATAAATTGATGGGGTTCCATCATAAAGCAATGCAAGTTCGTACCGAACGAATGGAAGTTATTGCAGGTAATTTAGCTAATGCCAATACACCTGGATATAAAGCCCGTGATATTGACTTTAAACAAGCGATGAGAAGCGCTCAGCAATCCAGTGGTAAAAGCTTAGTTCGCACTCACGACAATCACATCAAAGGTTCCATGCAGGGGTCTGGAGAAGTGAAATTCCGTATGACAAACCAACCTGATACAGGCGATGGTAATTCGGTAGATGTTCAGGTCGAAAGAAATTCCTTTTTAGATAATGGCCTACGTTATCAAGCTGGCATGGAGTTTTTAAATGGTAAAATTTCAGGTATGAAAAAAGCAATTAAGGGTGGTCAGCAATAATGAGTTTATTTAATGTGATGGACATCGCCAGTACAGGCATGAGTGCACAAAGCGTTCGTTTAAATACTACTGCGAGTAATGTCGCTAATGCTAATAGCGTTAGTAGCAGTTATGACCAAACTTATAAAGCACGACACCCTGTATTTGCAGCAGAATTAGAACAAGCCTCAGGACAACAAAAGACTGGTTCTAGGGTGAAGGTACTAGGAATAGTAGAAAGTGTAAAACCGCTTCAAATCGAGTACAGCCCAGGCCACCCGATGGCAGATGATAACGGCTATATCTACAAGCCTAATGTTAATATTGTAGAAGAAATGGCCAATATGATGTCCGCTTCGAAGGCCTATGAGACCAATGTACAGGTGGCAGATACCACCAAACGAATTTTCAGGCGCGTGCTAAGACTAGGACAAGGCTCTTAGTCATATTAACTGTCCACAGAAATCATAAACGGCTAGCTGCCTGAAAGATTCAAAGGAAACATTGTGAATACGGTATCAAACGATTTAAATAGTAATCTTTATTGGCAAAGGGATCCTGATGGAAAAATAACAGATGAAGAACGTGCTAACGCTGGTAACGAAAATCAGCGTCTGACACAAGAAGACTTTTTCTCGTTATTGACAGAACAACTCGCTAATCAAGATCCCACTAAACCGGTTGACAATGACCAAATGGTGGCGCAAATGACCAGCTTCACTATGGCTGATGGTATAGAACAACTCAATACTCAATTTACTGACTTTGCTAGTTCAATGACTTCTAGTCAAGCCTTGCAAGCTTCTAGTTTGATTGGTCAGCAAGTACTACTGCCTTCCAATACTGGACACATTTCTCAAATCGGAGATGGGATAAGTGGTGTGGTAATAAGTAATGGATCCACGCAAGAATTAGGCATTACAATTGAAAATAGAGCGGGTGAAATTTTAAAAGTTATCGATGCAGGTACGCAAAACTCTGGAAACGTAGAATTTAATTGGGACGGCAAAGACTCCTCAGGCAATCAATTGCCGCCTGGCGATTACGTAGTCAAAGCGCAAGGTAAAGTAAATGGTGAAGAACAAACACTTGTCACCGCCATAAATAGGCATGTAGACAGTGTCAGCTTAGCTGGAAGTAGCCAAGGTATTATTCTTAATTTGGATGGCGACGTTAGCGTCAAGCTGGATGAAGTCCTTCAAATCGGTGGTTAACAGGAGAAATAAAAATGTCTTTTAATATAGCTTTAAGTGGCGTTTCAGCAGCGCAAAAAGACTTGGACACAACAGCTAATAACATTGCGAATGTTAACACAGTTGGTTTCAAAGAATCCCGTGCTGAGTTTGGTGATGTATTTGCTCAGTCTTTAATGGCTAGTGGTCAGAATAAAGTAGGTGATGGTGTACTCACCCAAGAAGTAGCTCAGCAATTTACTCAAGGTAGCTTACAGTTTACTAATAATTCGTTGGATTTAGCTATAACGGGAAATGGTTTTTTTGGCACTGTACCTGACATCACCTCTAGGGACTTTTCTTTTACCCGAGCAGGGCAGTTTAAGATAGATTCAGATAACTTTGTAGTAAACTCATCGGGCGATAATTTATTGGGCTTTCCAGTTAATCCAGATGGTAGTTCTTCATCAGTAGCTTTAAGCACCTCGATACCTGTGCGCATCCCTGACTCATCAGGTGCTCCCCAGGAAACTACGAAAGTGTCATTAAAAATGAATCTGCCTGCTGGTTCAAAACCGGTAGATTTAGATTTATTTGATCCTAACGATCCCAATACATACAACGCGGCAACCTCGGTAACAATTTTTGATACGTTGGGTGAGAGTCACGTTAAAACATATTATTTTATGAAAGATGCGGCAGCAGTTTCAGCTAATCCTCCAAGAAACGAATGGGTGGGAGTCACTTATATTGATGATAACCCCGTCGATACAGAAGGAAATGTTATAGGTGCTGTACCAACAACAGGTGACAATGTTGTTGGCGAAACATCAGGCAACATCATTGCTGGATTTAGAATGCAGTACAGTAATGGTGGCGACTTTATAGGAATTCAAAACGCTGATGGTGTAAATGACCCACTTGGGAAAGTTGTTTCTGAACCTTTGGGCGATGTGATACTTATCAACGGGTCAGACCCTACTCAGACCATTTCTACAAACTTCGTATTAGATGTTAATAACTCCACACCTAACGAACCCACTCAATTTTCTTCAGCTTTTGAAGTCACTTCTTTAGAGCAAGATGGCTTACCGGTAGGTCGGTTAACTGGCATTGATATTGGACCAGACGGATTAGTCAGAGCGACTTATTCAAACGGAACTTCAGAACCGATAGTACGGGTAGCAATGATACGCTTTGCTAATGATCAGGGTCTTATTCAGCAAAGTGGTACACAGTGGAAAGAAAGTATTTTATCTGGTGAGGCGCTGGCAGGAGAAGCTACTACAGGCACCTATGGTGAAATCAATTCTTCCGCTCTCGAACAGGCAAATGTCAATTTAACCACCGAACTTATCGATATGATTATCGCCCAGCGAAATTTTCAAGCTAACTCAAGAGCGCTAGAAATCAATAATCAACTTAACCAAACAATATTGAATATTCGTTAAAAACAAGTTTGCATGTGAATTTTTAAGGTTGCTTACGAGCAGCCTTTTTTATGTCTAATTAGTACACAGTTAAAATCTATTAAATGGCATCTAACTTGCAGTTACATTAACTAAGACTCAACAAAGTCAATATTCTGTCATGGACAAACTATTATACATTGCCGCTAGTGGCGCTAAACAAGACTTACTCGGTGCATCTGTGCGTGCGAATAATCTAGCTAATGCACAAACCACTGGTTTTAAGGCACAGCTTGAACAAGCTCGAGCCATGCCTGCTTTCGGAGAAGGCTTGCCTTCCCGGGTGTTTTCTATGACAGAAAATGCCGTTAACAATTTTGATGGTGGTGCCATGATCCAGACAGGCAGAGAGCTGGATTTAGCGATACAAGGCGATGGTTGGTTTTCAGTACAAGATGCTCAAGGCAACGAGGCCTATAGCCGTAACGGTAGTTTAGAATTAGGTGCAAACGGTGAACTCAAGGATTCTTACGGGAATACCATTATCGGCGACTTTGGCCCGGTATTTCTGCCCGTTCCTTTGTCCAATATCAACATAGCTAATGACGGTACGCTTTCAGTTCAACCTCAAGGTGC
>CAZMDX010000079.1:0-2859 GCA_964564805.1 uncultured Pseudoalteromonas sp.
GCCAATACACTTAAGCTTAAGGTGCAGGCAAAAACGTACAGAACATCGAGTAAACAAGACACTTCGACAATGGGGCAAACACCATGAAACTTCTTAAATTTGTGTTAATCGCAGCACTATTAAGCGGTTGTGAAGCCAAAGTAGACGATTTACAGGTGTTTATCGCTGAAGTAAAACAGACCACGACGGTTAATATAGAGGCTTACCCTGAATTTGAAAGCAAACCTACTTTTATCTATTCTGCCGACGCCTTACGCAGCCCATTTCAACGTCCAAGAAATACAGGTGCAGGTGTTAAAATGAATGTATCGGCCCAACCAAACTGCGCGCAACCCGACTTTAATCGTAGCAAACAACCCTTGGAAAAATTCGGTATCGATGCGTTATCTATTACCGGCGTGTTTCAATCTAATGGTAAACAGTGGGCACTTGTTCAGTCTAATACCGGCGGTTTATTTAAAGCCACAATTGGCGATTACCTAGGATTGTTTTTTGGGAAAATCGATTCTATACAAAACGGCACGGTTTCTTTTACTGAAATGCTGCCCGATGGTGCTGGCTGCTGGCAGAAAAAGCAGGCCACACTCACCATGCTTTCGAAGGCAGGAGAAGATGATGTCTGAGCGTTTTATTTTTAACAAAAAACTTAACCGAACTAATCCAATATGGTTTTGGTTAACTGCACTAGTTGCGGTAACTGCGAGCTTATTTGCATTCGAATCGTTGGGCCAAGAAAATGCTGTTGTATTATTTGATGCTAAACCTAAAGCTGACAACGTTTTTCACTCTGAATTGCAAGACGTGCAGTTTTCACGTTTGCCTGGTGGCGGAGCGAAAGCTTTAATGACGTTTAGTAATGAAAATTTTCAACTACAGTTGAGTGAAGCAGATAAAACATTAAGTTTAGTTTTGCCTAAAACAAAATTAGCTGACGAGCAATTGTTTTTGCTTGATGTAGTGGATTTTGCAACACCGGTCAATTCAATTGAGACATTTCAAGATGAAGAACAAACCAGAGTTGAGTTTTTACTACAAGACAAAATTATCTTTCGTCATCAAAAAAGTGCCAATAGTTTAAGTATAGAAATCGAGAAGCGCACACAAGATAGCCCGCCAGAAGGCCAACAAACTAATTTTGCGGGCGAACCGATTTCACTCGATTTTCAAGACGTCCCCGTACGCCAAGTCCTACAAATAATAGCCCAAGTTAACGGTTTTAATTTGGTCACAACTGACACAGTTACAGGAAACGTGACTATCAGTTTATCGGGTGTTCCTTGGGATCAAGCATTAGATATGATTTTAAAGATCAAAGGATTGGACAAAAGGCTCGAAGGTAATATATTACTTATTGCGCCCACTGAAGAACTAACTGCTCGAGAAACGCAGCAATTACAATCTAAGCAACAAGTGGCTGAACTAGCACCTTTAATCTCAACAAACGTACAAATTAATTATGCCAAAGCGCAAGACTTGGCTTCCATTCTCAAAGGAACTGAAAACAGTATTTTAACACCTAGGGGTAGTGTTGCAGTTGATGAAAGAACCAACACGCTTCTACTTAGAGATACCCAAACATCAATTGATGAAGCAAAAATTTTAGTGGATGCTTTAGATATTCCCATTAAGCAGGTATTGATTGAATCACGCATGGTGACTGTAAGAGACAACGCTAGCGAATCATTAGGTGTGCAATGGGGGCTGAGCAATACTATTAGTAATGGAGCCGTGTCAGGCTCATTATCGGGTGCTGACTCCCTCACCAGTGGCGTAATTCCTTCTATATCAGACAGGCTAAATGTGGCGTTGCCAGTGAGTAGTCCAGCTGGGCGAATTGGTATACAAATCGCACGACTATTAGATGGAACTATCATCGATCTAGAATTATCTGCACTGGAATCTGAAAATAAAGGTGAAGTCATTGCAAGCCCCCGTATCACTGTAGCAAATCAACATGAAGCTTATATTGAACAAGGAACAGAAATTCCTTATGTGGAAGCAACTTCAAGTGGCGCCACCTCGGTTGAATTCAAAAAGGCAGTTTTAAGTTTAAAAGTCACGCCACATATCACTCCGGACAATCGGATTATTATGGATTTAGTTGTGACCCAAGACACACGTGGAGATACAGTTTCAACATCTACCGGTGATGCAGTTGCAATTGACACTCAAGAAATAAGCACACAAGTGTTAGTTGAAAATGGTGAAACCATAGTATTAGGTGGAATTTTCCAGCAAAGCTCTTCAAACGATGTGCGAAAAGTACCGCTTTTAGGTGATTTACCTTTTGTGGGTTATTTATTCAAAAATTCATCAGAAGTAATGGAAAAACGCGAGTTATTAATATTTGTGACGCCTAAGATCCTGACAGATAAATTAAGAACTAAGTAAAATTTGGTCAGATTTCATCGTTAAATCTATTCAAAAAACAGTTTTATCTCTTGTTTAGACTGTTTTTTTATTATTCCTGCTGCATAATCTTTACAAAGCTTGCAAAATTCACCGTAAAACTGAGATAATCGTCATCTCGAAATTTTCGACGAGGTCTGGTTAATCCATAAAAGGGTAGCCGAACAGAACTTTCTACCCCTTAAACATAGTTGTGAAATAAGCAAAAATGGCTGAAAAACGTAATATATTCCTTATAGGCCCCATGGGTGCTGGTAAAAGCACAATTGGTAGGCACCTAGCAGATGAACTTCATTTAGAATTCTTTGACTCTGATCAAGAGATTGAAAGACGCTCGGGCGCAGATATCGCTTGGATATTTGATCTTGAAGGTGAAGAAGGCTTTCGTCTACGTGAAGAAAACATCATTAATGACTTAACTGATAAGCAAGGCATTGTTTTGGCAACTGG
>CAZMDX010000080.1:0-13918 GCA_964564805.1 uncultured Pseudoalteromonas sp.
TGGCAGTTCTGCCCGTCTTCCCTTTGATATTCATAAATCAGATAACTATTAGCATGGGGCAAATAAAAGTCATCAAACTTCTTACGGGTTTTAGGTACCACTTTACTGGGTAATTCACCATAAAAGACCGGGATCAAACGTTGCAAAGTGGTTTTACCCGATGCATTGGTACCGCAAATATTACTGTGACCCGATACATCAAGCTCAACAAAACCAGGAAGGTGACAATTAATCAAAATAATACGCTGCAACCCAGGCATAGAGTTCCTTTAATCAAAGGGTTAATATACGCACAATTTTATCAATAAGTGATTGTCTTTAATACCGTTAACAATAGTTTTTATTATTTTTTTAAACCGTTCATATCAGCAATCTATAATCTCCACACAAGACAAGGTCAATACACTGGAATTAGACCGAATCAACCAAGTGTGTTGCAGTACCTCATGAGTAATCTTGCTGTAAATCAAGCATTAGGTAAAGTGGTCCGACCTAGATTAAAAACCAAAATCAACCAAACTAGTTGTAGGTTCTTGGTGACTGTAATGAATAAATACTCGGAGGATTACAGCATAACGTTTTATCGTAATTTAGCAGGTATAACGTGTTTAATAGTGGATCCTTGACCATATCAAGAAGTCAGTTAAGAAAAAACTGATCAACTTAAGCCAGAACATAGTAGTCTATTAATATAATTCATCTGTGATAGAGAAAATATATGTTCGGTTTTTTAAAATCAGACCCAGCCAAAAAGTTACGTAAAATTTATGACCAAAAATCGACCGATGCTATGCTTGCTCAGCGCAAAGGCGACATCAAAACATATTCAATGCTTACCGCTGAAGCAGAGAAGTTATGGGCTGAGATAGAACAACTCAAAGCTGACAAAAAGTAGAATGTTGAAGCCCTAATGTACAGCGAGCCTTGCTTAAAAGCAGCTCGCTGCAAGGATGAAAAGTAGGAGGGGTAAAAGTAAATTATGAGTTAATAAGTTACGCTTTCTAACAGCATCAGGTAAGGAAAAGTCACGTATGTTTTAATTTATCTGGATACGCATAAGTTCTTGACGGGTCGTATTTTTCATTCACATTAATTAATCAGTTTTCTTCCAGTAATTATCGAATTTTGTGTTGTAAACACTCTAAATCCCTAAAATTCTACTATCATTAGTCCCCTGCGGCCTAACCGTAACAGCCTTTAATACTGACCTTCAATCCAGCTTTCAAAAATCAAACAGGCTGACACGCTGTCCACTTTTTGTTTATCAAGCTTTTTGAAACCGCCTAATTCAAATAATCGGGCTTTAGCGTCGACGGTAGTTAAACGTTCATCGCAAGTTTCAACGGCTACTTTATATTTAGCATTAAGGCGGTTAGCGAATTTTTTAGCAGAAAATGTGACCTGTTGGCTAGAACCATCCATATTTAACGGTAAACCTACTACCGCTAATTGTGGTGACCAATCGGCAAACAACTTCTCTACGACGTCCCAATTAGGGATCCCGTCTACAGCCTTAATAGCATTGAGTGGTGAAGCAGTACCTGTTATTTCTTGACCTACTGCAACACCGATACTTTTGGTACCAAAGTCGAAAGCTAAGATGGTTCGTTGTCCTTGTTTACTCATACAGACAATATCATCAGCCGAAATATCCATTATGTTTAGTCTTCGATAAGTGGACAAACATTAGGCGTGTCCAATATCTGGACCAAGCTGCCACACATCAATGCCTAAGCGTTGCACTGCAGTCTCCCATTTTTTATGAATAGGAGTATCAAATAAAATTTCAGTATCAGCTTCTACCATCAACCATGAACTGGTTTGGATCTCTTCTTCTAGTTGTCCTGCTGTCCAACCAGCATAGCCAAGCATAATCAGAGACTTTTCTGGTGCATCTTGGTTGCCCAACGACGATATTATATCTTTTGAAGTGGTCACCATAACTTCAGGAGTCATAGTGAGACTGGAAGCCCAACCAGGTTGTGAGGTGTGTAAAATAAAACCACGATCTTGACTAACAGGGCCACCAGCCAAAATAATATCTTCAGCTTTTTCATCTATCACTTCGGCTTTATCATCGACCTGTTCAACTAACTCTTTTAGCTTCATACCCACAGGTTGATTGATTACCAGCCCCATCGCACCATGTTCGTTATGCTCACAGATATAAGTGACCGTTCGGGAAAAATATGGATCATCCATGCTAGGAGACGCAATAAGTAAATAATTCTGCAAACTTTGCATTTAGAAATTAGGCTCCTTTGCCAGCGGCAAGACGTTTTTCGATAGCATCAAATAACATACCAGTGATATTCACATCATAAGCAGCTTCAATTTCTCGCACGCAAGTTGGGCTGGTAACATTAATTTCAGTGACTCTATCACCAATCACGTCTAAGCCAACAAATAACAGGCCTTTTTCCACTAGAAGTGGCGCGATAGTCTCGGCAATTTCAAAGTCAGATTCTGACAATGGCTGTGGTCTACCTATGCCACCCGCAGCCAAATTCCCACGATTTTCACCTTTAGTTGGTAGTCTTGCTAATGCGTAAGGCACCACTTGACCATCAACAATTAAAATACGCTTATCACCGTCTTTGATTTCAGGTAAAAATTTCTGAAACATGGCGTAACGCGTGCCTAATTCAGTCAGCGTTTCAATGATTACGCCCAAGTTATTGCCATCTTCTTTAACCCTAAAAATAGATGTTCCGCCCATACCATCCAGAGGTTTACAAATAATATCTTTATGCTGTTGGTGAAACTCTTTAACTAGTTTTGTATCTCTTGTGACTAGCGTATCTGCAACTAAATCTGGGAACCAAGAAGTAAATAACTTTTCATTGAAATCTCTCAAACTTTGCGCTCTGTTTACCACTAAAGTGCCCGTTTGCTCAGCCAGTTCAAACATATGTGTGGCGTAAATAAATTCATTATCCACAGGTGGATCTTTACGCATCAAAATGACATCTAATTCCCCTAAGCTTTGATGGACCTCACTACTTAAAGTAAACCATTTGTCAACATTTGGCTCAACAGACAAGCCAGCCATTCGCGCCATGGGTTTACCATTTTGCAAATACAAGTCACCCATTTCAATGTAGAACAATTCATACCCACGCTTTTGCGCATCAAGCAGCATAGCAAAACTGGTATCTTTTTTGATGTTGATGGCCTGAATAGGATCCATCACTATGCCAAGTTTTATGGTCAAAACTGTACCTCAGAGGTATTATTCAAACGTTTGTTTTACGTTTAAAAGACGAAAAAGTGTGTAACTATTATTTTGAGGTAATTACTACAAAATTCAAGCTTGTATTTGAATCAAACCAAGAAACTTTGAATTTAAACCCACACATTGAAGATACACAGGTCATTTAGTAGGCTTAGATCTTCTTAGCTGCTTTTTTTGCTTGTTGCGCTAACTCTTTGTTATCTGTTTTTGCCAAACGTAAATAAATTGTTTTAGCTTCTAACTTCTGAGAATTCAGAGACATTAGATTAGCTAACCTAAATTCTGCCCAAGGTTTAGGCGCTAAGCCATCTAAGTCTGGCGATTCGCTGATATACTCGTTCAAAGCCTCAATTCCAGCATTAATATTATTTTCGCCTAAAACAGATGTTCTGCCCAGTTGATACAAGGCATTATATTTTGCTACAACACTTTCTTGTGTTTCAGCATTTTTACTGATGGCTGCCGTTAATTCTTCAAACGCAGCTTGATAGTTTTCTTGGCGTTGTTGAAACATGCCTGCTTGAAAGAAAAAATCTGGAATATCTTTATAAGTTTGCTTTGCTTGCTGCAAAAGCGCTTCAGCCAAAACATCATTATCTTGCGACAACTCATAATTAATCTCAGCTTCTAGGCCCAATTTAGCATCAATTTGCCTAATTTTTTCTATTTGGACTTTAGCTATATCAAGATCACCACCCGCAATGCTGGGCGCACTAATATGAAATTGCATTAATCATTTTCGATATTTAATGGAGTCAGGCCGCAATTCGACTGCTTTGGTAAGACTATTTACTGATTTTTCTGCATAACTTAAAGCCGAAAAGATGGATCCAGATGCTTGTCTCCCCATTATAACCCCGCGAACATAATAGGCTTCTGCGCAGTTTACATTTGCATTTACTGCTTTTTCAATCCAATCCTCAGCTTCATCTAAATCAGTATTCAAATAAATGTTAGCTAAATGAAGCATGGCATCAGGATTATTCTTTTGTTCTTTAAATAAGGTAATTGCTTGTTCTGTTTGCCCCGCATTTAAGGCAACAACGGCTTGAACCAGAGGGTCTGCACTGACCAAGTTTGATAAACTTAGACAACTGGCAAAGAATATTTTTGAAGTAATGTTAATTGACATGATTTCCCTTGATTTTCAATATACTGAGTAATATTTCAGTTTTCAGACGGCAAGTGTGCTATTCAGTTCAATTAAATTAACACGTTGCCACAAAACCATTTTAGATATGCGTAACAAGCGGGCAGTCACGATTATTCCAATGGCACAATACGAGAACAATACATATGTCACTTACCTAACTGACCAAATATCAGGCAGCTAAGAGAAGCGATTAAATATGTGAAGGTACAAGGGTGCATTAGGAAAATAATATGATTACAAAACGCGTGCTGTAATTCAAGCCATCGACATAACTATGATTTAGCATCCATAGTTAAACTTCAAAATCGTCGTTTTTTGAGTTCTTCTAATTTAAATTTATACTTTCGGCTGACCTTAACACTTTCACCAGATGTCAATTGAGCTACGTATTCACCATTTGAGTTTGGTGTCAGTTTTTTCAATTTGCTCAAATTGATCATAGCTGAACGATTAACTCTTGGAAAAAGGTTGGGAGCGAGTTCTTCTTCAAATTGTTTAAGGGTTTTACGTATAATATGTATGCCTTCCAATGTATGCACACACATGTAATCACCTGCGGCTTCAATCCAAGAAATATCATCAAGCCTGACTCTAATCCACTCCGAACCACTTTTCATAGAAACCGTGCGCTGCAACTCACTCATCGAGCCACCACTGGTCACCTCTAAATTACGGATAAAACCATCAATGGAGTTACCCGTTTTGCGGCTAAGTAACTCGTCTAGTTTAAGGTGTTGAAGCACTACATCCCGATCAAAAAAAGATTCGATGAGCTTACTTAAACAACTGGCTAATCTATCATCTGAAATGGGTTTGAGTAGATAATCAAAGGCATAAAACTCAAAAGCATTGAGAGCAAATTCTTTAAAGGCAGTAACGAAAACCACTTTAGGCACAGGAGACAGTTTTTTTGATAGCTGTTCTGCTAATTCAAGGCCGCTTAATCCTGGCATTTCGATGTCTAAAAAAGCAATATCAGGCTGAAACTGTTCGATCGCATCTAACGCATAAAAAGCAGACGAACATTGCGCAACCACATCAAACCTAATATCAGCACTCAAGCGCAGCATTAACCCTTCTCTAGCCAAGGTTTCATCATCCACAATGATGACAGTTAGTTGACGACTCATAAATGTTCCATAGGTATAGAAATTATCACGCAATACCCTTCACTTACACCACGAACAATCTTAAAATTATGGTTGTTCGGATATAAAGCGTTTAGCCTATCAACAATATTCTGCCCCCCCACGCCGGTGTGAATCGATGCTGTTTGTCCTTCAATTATGGGTTTTACCACTATAGAGACTTGATTTTTGGCGGGCCCGTTATCAGCTACTTCCATTTGTAAATAACCACGTTGGCACTTAGTCGTCACCTTTATTAATCCTCCGTTAGGCATCTGTGCCACAACATACTTAATAGAGTTTTCAACTAAGGGTTGCAATAATAAATTAGGGACAAACAACGCTTTAGTTTGTGGCACAGTTGTAAACTTTACTGTTGGCCTGTCCTCAAAACGTATTTTTTCAATTTCCAGATATAACATCAATGCTTTAAGCTCCCATACAGGCAGATCTTTTTTTCAGGATCATTGTCTAACGAAAAGCCTAAAAAGGTAGCTAATCGAGTCAACATTCCATTCGCCTTTTCCTTTTATCCGCTGTAAAAATAAATACATAGATCATCCATCCTAAACTGTGTAAAAAACCAAACGAGGGTTTGTTTTGGTTGGCGATGCATCTTTCTGCTGTATTTTTCACTTACACAATTACTTTATTGTACATAAACTAAACATCCGATATTCAAGATTCAAGATTCAATAAAGTGAAGCTTTTGGATCTAGCCAATTTTGACTTCTTCACCGCGGTATAAATGTAACAACTAAAAACGGCCTAGCTCGCTATTTACAAAATCTATTTGCTCAAAATTTACCGACACTAGAGACTGAACACGAATAAATTTCGTTGAATTAATAAATATTGTAAAATTACACAATCTCACTTTATGCAATACCATACGTTGTGAACAATACAGCTCTACATAATTGACCAACCATTTTAACCAGATAATATGTTTACATTCATAAACTTAACTACACCAAGCGATTTACTGCCAATACATTTTTGTATTGTTTAACAAGTTGCTTTTTTGCCTCTCGACACCTTGTCAGCATTAATCAAACACTTAAAGCCCATGAGCACTATATGCGTTTTAAAACACTCAACGGCAATTGTTGTTTTAACCGATTCACAGCAATGTCGTCTGTCACTGTGCAGCGCTACAAACATGCCATCCTGAATTAGTACTCAACATACAAGCTGAGGTGCAAACAGCTAATGTTTATGAGACCAGCTGCGGGGATCTGGGATAGATGGAGAAAGGCTGTAACAAATTGTTTTGTAAAAATAAAGAGCTGTGCTTTGGAGCTTTAACCCTTATTTAACCCAAGAAAAAATATGTGTTGTTTTAATCTAATCAAAACAGTCATTTATTGGGTCACTTCTTCGACAATATTAGAGTATATCCATCCGTTTGATTTAAAATCTAAATGTCATGAGTCATTCAGATGATGAGATGAACTTCGTCAAAGTGTTTGGATATTCATGTGGTAATTGACACCACGTTTATAATACTCGAATACTGGCGGAATTTGGCTAACCAAAAAGACACGGTTTCAGAAAATACATTTACACTACATCTTAAAAAATTATTTGTCTGAAACTCCCTAGTATTAATTTAGGATCTCAACAATTGATTATCTGTAAATAAAACTTGGTGACGATATGCTGCTAACTAAATTTCAATTAGGAATCGACGTTTGGGACAAGTTTTACTTACAGTGAATTCAAAACATTATTAAATAAGATTGGTCTGTTGATTTTTAATACAACTGACATAAAGATATCAGTCATGTGGTCATTATAGTTAGAAAGTAAGTGGGTGCTTTAACCAAGATACAACACAAAAAATGTAGGTTTAGACACTCACTTTTGGAAAGTTATTTGAGCATTTTATAACTTAGCTAGTAAAGCGTCGTAGTCAACTCCACTTTTACGCGCCATAAATTTTGCTGTATTTTGCGCGTTGTTAATCATAGCGAAGGAAACTGGATCATGACCATTACATACTAAGCCTTTACTGATCGATCTTGCTTTGATACCACTATTTTTGATTGCGAGATGCACTTTGAGCTTACTGTCACTTTTAATCGCCTCACATATTTCTACCAAATTTGCTTCGGTGTTTTTGTCCATATAATTAGCTTGTGCGCTCCCAGCTAAAAAAATCCCTACTGTTAATATGCTACCTATAATAATTTTTTTCATGATGTCACACCCTGTGTTTGTAAAAATCTGCTTGATTGCAAGTTCATGTTGAATGTATAGGACAGGATGGTTTGAGGAGGTCTAAAAAAGGCTAATTACGGCAAGATGCGATTAAACGACCAACTAACAATGTTCAGCGATAAACTGTCGTTATAAATCATTAGTTAAACGAATTTAGAATTACTTTGTTACACCAGGGGTCCGCTCAGAGATATAAAAATAATAAAAGAGGTAAATTACATGTATGCAGGTATAAAAAAACCCTGAAAACAGGGTTTAAATAGATTGGAGCTTGGACTTAAAAGGCGTTTTCTTGATGGATCCTAATAAACAACGGTGTACCATGTTTGCTGTAATCCACTTTATACTCTTTACCGTTGATAGTTTGCACAAATAACAGTGTTTTTTCTTCACCAAATACTTCAGCGCTAGTCAGTTGTACCATTTCCAAATCTAATTGTTTTGCATCACGTTTGTTATACGGGATTTCCTGCAAATATTCCTTAATACCTTTATGTGAAACAATTATGCTAGGGTTATCCTCACCATTAATAATAAGCAAATCTAATTTTCGTATTTTATGAATTATTGTGTTGCGGCCACTTACCAAGAAGGGTTTTTCCGTCATTTTATTCTCCAATAAAAATGCATCTAATGCGCTCAGTCTACGATTTTTTTATGAATAAACCAAAGTTTTTATGCGCTCAATGAGACACGAGTGGATCATTGACTTTTAATTTTAAAAACTCACGGTCGGTTAAACTTTGTAAAAAAGTAACTAAATCTTGTTTTTGTCCTGACTTGAGCTCAAAACCCACTAAAAAAGGACTTTTTAGTGGGTTAGATATCCCTTTTGTTCTGCCTCCAGCTGCATAAAATTCTATAACCTCTTCTAATGTCTCAAAACTACCATCATGCATATAAGGCGCACTCACTTCTACATTACGTAAAGTAGGCGCCCTAAATTTTCCCATATCATGGGGATTTAAAGTGGCTTCAATCAATCCTTCGTCATAGACAGGATAGGCACCTTTATTATCAATGTTGTACAAACCAGTGTTGTGAAAAGGTTGTAAGTCTAATCTCTGATTTTCATGTTGGCTGGACTGAGTAAAATTGAATCCTCCATGACAATGAAAACACTCAAGTTTTTCTGAGAAAAATAACTCCATTCCTCTTTTGGCAGCATCAGAAATAGCAGCATCATTATTTTGATAGGCGTACTCATCAAATGGCGAAGAAAAACTAGTTAAGCTTCTTACATAACTGGCGAGTGCTTTTACAATTTTGTCAAAATCAGCACCATCATCATCAAACGCATGTTCAAAAAGCTTCGAATAGCTGTGACTTTTAAATCGTTGTAATACTTCACTTTCATGCCCAGTAATACCTAACTCAACCGGATTTTCAGAAAACATCGGAATAAGAAGTTGTTGTTCAATTTGATCCAGTCCTGAATGTGCCCATGTCAGATTACTGTTATAAGCCACATTGACTAAAGCTTGGGTATTGCGCCTGTGCTTTTGACCCGATGCGCCTGTAGCCGTTTTTTGAGGTTCTGAAAAAGCAAATTGTGGCTGATGACAACTTGCGCAAGAAGTAGATTGATTAAAAGACAAGCCAGCATCAAAAAACAACTTTTTTCCCAAAGTAACCTTGGCGGTTGACATAGGATTGTCTGAGGGGACTAGTGGTTTTGGAAAGCCTTTAGGTATTTTCCAATCATATTCTTTTTGGTTAAAACTTGGCGGTTCGCAAGCTAACATAAAGCTAATCAAAATAAGACAAAAACCAATTTTTATAACATGAGTAGCGAGTATATTTAGTGCCATTCAAACACATCTTGAGTTTTAAAATTAGACATCAAAATACTACAATTTTCTTGGCCAGAGTGAAACAAACAAGAATCATTATTTTGCATCGATGTATTCGCAATGAGCCTATCAAGATGCATAACAAGTTTTTTTCCATCATATTTTTTATTCAAATTAAAGCTGACTCTATTGGGTTGAACACATTCACGCTTAGGAGACCGCATAGTTGAGGCAGCGCTGCATCCAACACTGCCTAAATGAAACACCCAGCTATTCTTAGGGCTTTGCATATCTAATCGAAAAAACTTATGTCCCGAACGCCACGACCAAAACATGCTAGGCAAATTGAGTGGCGAAGGTTGCAACAGCGGGTTTTGATGATTCAGCGCAAAAGGCACAGCCAGTGTAAAAGAAAACTGCGTTGATGAATTAAGATCAACAGGTGTTAGAAATTGCAGGCGATTATTGGTTTTAAGTTGTTCTGGATCAACGGGGTCATCATGCACAACGTTACCTTTACCCTCTGATTTTTTAGCACAGTTATCCAAATTAGGTTGGATCATTACCACATCATTATTTTGCCAAGGTGTTGAACTCAATGTTGGTTGATATTCGGTTTCTTCGTTAAATAGTCTAACGTTACTCATAAAGAAAGCTAACGCCTGTATAGACCAAACCTGTTGAGTACTCTCAAACATGTTGCAATCTAATGGGCTACCATTGTGCCAAATTTCAACGTCTATACCTTCCCCATTACTTGACCTAGAACAACCACTGGTAAGTTGTATTAAAAAAACGAATAAAAAGAAAATAAGTGTTTTTCTATAGCTACTACAGCACAAAAAATTTGATATATAAGATCTAAAAGGTAAAGTGTTAACAAAATTCATATTGTAATAGGTTACTTTCATGCAGTATTTAATTGCCCTCATAATGATACTGGCTATGGGGTACAGTCAAGGCGTTCAAGCTCATGCTGAACACGATAAAGCTCGTTTTGTTGCCAACAACGGAGAGAATCAAGGTAGTTGCAATAATAGATTTAGGCCATGTAAAACAGTGACTTACGCAGCTCAAAAAGCTAATAAGGGTGATGATATTTTGGTGGCACAGGGGCAATATGTTATTGAGTCTGAGCAAGATTTATTATATTTCACTGGTCAAATTGTTCCTGTTTTAGGTGGTTTTAATCAGGTTGAACAATATCAGGGGCAAAACCCCGATACCTATTTAACTTCAATTTCTGGTGTACCTGCCGAATATGTAGGGCAACTAACCCAACAAGGTTTTCATGTTATTCGTGATACAAAAGGATTAGTAAACAGCTTAGCTAAAAACTTAACGAAGCTAAGTTTACAAGCCAAAGGCTTGAACGTTTCTCAATTACAATTGATGCAACAAAAACAAATTAATACACCATGTATTGATGGCAGTGCAGATGGTTTTGCCTGTAATAACTTATCTTTGCTGGCACATATTCCATTAGCTGACTTTTCCAACAATCCTGCTGCTGCGAATGATATATGGGGTCATGTAGACCTTAACACTCAAAAAGAATACGCCATCATAGGTCTTAGAAATGGCGTGTCAGTAGTGGATGTGACTATCCCTACTTCGCCCAACATAATCGGTAGCATCTCTGGTCTGTCTTCGAGCTGGAGAGATATAAAAGTGTATCAATATTTTAATACCTCCACCTTAAGGTGGCGGGCCTACGCTTATTCCACAACTGAGGCCAATGAAGGTTTAACGATCATTGATTTAAACGATTTAGAAAATGGTATTTCAGTGGTAAAACGCCAAACAACAGACCGCAGCGCACACAATATATATATCAGCAATGTGGACTACGGGCTAAATATCGCTTCAGCCAACCAAGTGCCTGCAGTTCATGTTTTAGGATCAAATAACTTTGGCGGTACGTTTCGTTCATATTCATTATCTGATCCTGAAACATTAGGCTCCACCTACACTAACGTTGCTGGCAATCGAGATGATTACACACACGATGCAGCCTCGTTAACGATCAGTGATGCCCGAGCCCAAACAGATTGTATTCAAGCCAACAACACTGACTGCTTGGTAATATTAGACTTTAATGAGGACAGTCTTAGGCTTTGGGATCACACGGATGAAAATCAGGCCATAGAGCTTAGTTCAAGCTCCTACCCTAATGCAGAATATACTCATTCAGGTTGGTGGAGCGAAGATAAACAATATGTCATCGTACATGACGAACTTGATGAACAAACACATAACCTCAATACCACCCTAAATATTTTTGATATTAGTAGTTTGAGCACACCCACTTTAGTTGGTACTTGGACTGGTCCAACTCGGGCCATCGATCACAATGGTTTTGTGCGCGGCAATCGCTACTACATGTCTAATTACGAACGTGGTCTAACCGTACTCGACATCACCGACCCCAGCGACCCGATAGAAGTAGGATTTTTCGATACCTACCCGGTTTCTGATAACACTGGATTTAACGGCGCATGGGGAGTTTACCCATTTCTGCCCAGCGGCAATATTTTAGTGAGCGATATCAATAGCGGATTGTATATTATTCAAGACCACACATTAGAGAACAATACCGGCACTATCGCCTTTAAATCTCAGTTGCTCAACATAGATGAAGGCCAAAATGCCAGCATTATAGTCACTAAAACTGGTAATGCGGCCAGTTCAGTTAATTACGAAATAATACTGGGATCAGCTGGTGTAGAAGACATAGTTCTAACAAGCGGCGAATTACAATGGGCAACCAACAACACTCAACCTCAAAACATTACCCTATCGACAGTTGGCGACAACCTTGATGAAATCACTGAGAGTGTTTTTATCCGCTTATTTAATCCTAGAAATGGTGCCACCTTAGTTAATCCAAGCATTACCAAGGTACAAATCATCGATGCGTTACAGCAAGGTCAAATCGTATTTACAACCGATGAAGTCACGGTAAAAGAAACCGACGCAACCGTGTCAATAGCAGTGACACGTCAAGGAGGTAGTAGTGGTAACGTCAGTGTGCAATATACGGCTAGCTCCGGCACAGCGATAATTGGTACAGATGCCAATGTAACCAACGGCACACTTGAATGGTTAGATGGCGATAGTGACGACCAATTCATCAACATAACCTTAATTAATGACAATGAAACTGAAATACTAGAATCACTGGTATTAACGCTCACTGCGGATGTATCAAACGTACTTGGCAATCAATCCAGTTTGAACATAATGATCCGTGATGATGAGTCAAATCAGGCTCCGACACTTACAGCGGGTAGTGACTCTGAAGTCAATACCAGGCAAAGCGTGACGCTTGCAGGGGTTGGCAGCGACCCTGAACAGCAACCGCTCAATTATTTGTGGCAACAAATATCTGGTAGCAATGTCACCATTAACAATTCCCAAAACCCACAAGCCAGTTTTACAGCTCCAAATGCGGCTGGGACATTAGAATTCTCACTTACTGTCACAGACGATTTCGGCTTAACTAGTTTTGATAATATTATTATCAATGTAATTGCCACTAATACCAACGCAGACAATCAATCAGGCAGCTCTGGTGGAGGTAGTGTTTATGGGTTAATACTGTTGAGTGTATTTTGGTTAGGTTTTCGAAGAGTAATCGTCGAAAAATTCAGCATTCAAACGCATTAGCCCAACAAGTAAGATGACAATTAAAAAAAAACTGCTTATACTGCGCGTCGCTTTCTGCTTAACGTAAGTTTTAAACAAAGCGTTCTACAAAAATGGCCCCTTAGCTCAGTTGGTTAGAGCATACGACTCATAATCGTCAGGTCCCCTGTTCGAGTCAGGGAGGGGCCACCATTTTCCTGTTACAAATCATCGATTTACTCCACACCCACCGACTTATAGATTTTGGGTCTCATTGAAATTCATCTGAAATACCACTTTTTGCACATTTTGCACTCACTCAGCCGCTGTGTGATTTTTACTGTTGGCCATCACAGACGCACTCGGTCTGCGAAAATTTGGTGGAGAGTGCAACTGTGGAAGACTGGTAGCGGTTTCGGGCTGGATTTGGGATGACTGAAAATTGCGCCTGAAACGGTCGCTGTCAATGGTGATGGTAGGGTTTCATCTTAGGAAGAGTAGCGGCAAGCAAGCTGACGTTCTGATATCCTAGTATTCTGGTGTGCTCTGGCTTTAGTTTCATGCTTACTGTAGCTGAAGGTTGTGTGTCTCCAATGTGCCAAAAGCCGTCAGTGGGCTTACTTAAAGTGAGCTGATTTTTGCGAATAAATTGTCACTCTTGCGCCTAGCTAAAAGGACAAGTATCGACCTAAAGCCGACGTAAGAGAATTCGAACTGACAGACCATATTGAGCCAAAAATCATCATCCGAATAATCAAAC
>CAZMDX010000081.1:0-2746 GCA_964564805.1 uncultured Pseudoalteromonas sp.
ATAGCCAAATTTAGGACCCATCAGATAAAACTTACCGTAATTAATGATAAGTATAGGTACAGCCATGCTATCACTACCCAGCTCAGTATAACCTTCATCTTCACTGATAATACCTAGGCCAACACCCCAACTTAATTCAGGCTCATCATCTTTATCAGTTGCATATGCTTGTTGTGCGCCTAATAAAAAACCTATGGTAATAAGCGAGCTTATAATTTTCATATTAGTTCCTTTTGATGTTGTAAAAATTAGATCAGTAATGTGCTGGTTGCTTAATCAAGTGAGTCGTCAACCAGACTTCATGACAAAGATTAACAGTTGAATCTTTCTTGAAACTTACACATAGAAAAAAATCAGTAAAAAATAAAAATATATCTGATTTTGTTAATTCTTAGATTTGACTATTGACAACCTGCGGGGTCAGGCCTGTTGAAAGGTGAATATTAACCCTGCAAAGTCTAAAAAATCACAGATACACTCATCATAATTTAGCCAAATATTTAGAGCTATTTGATAATGTTTACAAAGACACCCATCATAAAAATTGCAAATTGATTACGGTGGGTGTCTTTGTAATTTGTTTAAGAATTTTATATAGTTACCGTAGGATTCTAGTAATATAATATTAGTCACAACGATCACATCAAGTTGTGGCGTCGTACATATCGATTCACTACTTTCTATCTAAAATAACGGGACCCGGGCCTTCATCTGCAAGAACATCTTCTGGGTTATAAATGGGACAGCTTTGCATAGATAAACAGCCACATCCTATACAACCGTCCAGAGAATCACGAAGTTTGCTCAACGAAATAATTTGCTGATCAAGTTGCTGTTGCCAACGTTTTGACAATTGTGCCCAATCTTTTTTATCGGGTGTGCGTTCATTTGGCATACTTAAGAAGGTTTGGTGGATACTGCTCAAACTGATACCTAACCTTTGTGCAGCTTTAATCACAGAAACTCTGCGCAACACATCTCGCTTATAACGCCTTTGGTTACCTTGATTACGCCAACTTCTAATTAATCCTTTTTGTTCATAAAAGTGCAAAGTAGACACCCTCACTCCGGTGCGCTTGGCGACATAACCTACTGACAAATTTGCGTCTTGCATACACTCGACCTCTCTCTTAACCAACAAGTATTTTCAAATATAAAGAAAAAACGCTTTACCTCAAGCTTACATGAGGTTTTAACATGCAGTTCTGGAAAACAAAACACATTTATCAAACCAAGGAAATTATTATGAAAAGTCGATACCAGGCTCATAGAAGCATTGTTAAGAGGGGGATATAAAATATCCTTGAAAAAAAACAAAAAATTTATAACGGCACTATGCGAATAGAGTGAGCAGAGCACAAAGCAATAGATTAAGAGGAGACGGCCAAACAAGTGCAAGTGGAGACATCAAACCACAATGCCCCAAAACCCGATGCGCAAGACCCTGTTGGATAAAACAGGCACCTCTATTACTTTTTCTATACACAATAAAACTCAAAAGACTTATTAGGCGATAAAAATGATACCAATAGATGCAGTCATGAGGGTTGTCAGGCCCACAGATAATCTGGAACAAATAACAAAAATGTATGCTGACGGACTCGGCTTTGAGATCATTGGCGGTTTTGATGGCCATGGTGAGTTTAGTGGTCGAATGCTTGGCCACCCCAAGCATCATTATCACTTAGAATTTACGACACATTGTAAAGAGAAGGCGGGCCGTGCGCCCACAACAGAAAATTTGTTAGTTTACTATGTCCCTGATAATGACGAGTTTGCAGCGGCGATCAACAGAATACATAAATCTGGTTTCAAAAAGGTTATCTCTTTCAACCCATATTGGGAAGGCGGTGCTCAAACATTCGAAGATGTGGATGGTTACAGAGTCGTGATAAATAATGCTAAAAGTCCATTCTAAATCTCATATAACCATTATTTTTGAGACTTAATTCTAGTATTTTATTTTATACCGCGTTGGCTAAAGCGAATAGGGTTATCAAAAAAGATAAAGAGTGATTCTTAAAAATATTTACAGAGATATTTACAGAGACATCCATCAGAAAAATTGCAAATTAATTACGACGGGTGTCTTTATAATTTGATTCGATGGGGTCAGAGTGATTGATATTATCACCTTTCTTTACAGACCAGTGACTTTCTATCCCCACTTCGTTGCAAAGGCGCTGCCTTCCTAAACGTTTGCTCTTCAATTTGTTGTTTTAATCGATTATCCCCCAACACCCAAGCCTTATTGGTTGCATTACGAATATCTTAAAAAGTACGCTCAGGAAAAATGCGTTCAAATAATGCGCGATAGCACTCTTTACGCAAGTCAACAGTCTTACCCAATGATAAATAACAAGAATGCGAAATATTTACAAAGACACCGCCATAAAAACTACAGATTAATTACGATGGAGGTCTTGTAAAGTTAATAACTAATCGAGCAGATTATTTAAACTTAATCGAAATCATTACCATTAATGCTAGCGTTTGGTTTAATGGTTATTATATAATGATCTCTGAAGATTCTTACGTACTAAACCTTCGCAGTAAATTATTATCAAAGCCTAAAGCTAGGAGTTATACATGGCAGATACTCGACCAAAAAATTTAGATTTTCGAACAATGAAACTACCCGTAATGGGAGTCGCCTCAATATTACATAGGATCAGTGCTGTCATTATATGGATCGCTATGATTTTCCTCTTACCCGTTTTATACATTTCTTTAGAGTCAGCTGAAG
>CAZMDX010000082.1:0-5333 GCA_964564805.1 uncultured Pseudoalteromonas sp.
GAATGTGAAAAACGCGATCCTAAAGGGCTGTATCAAAAAGCCAGACAAGGTGACATTAAAGACTTCACTGGTATCGACTCTCCTTACGAAGCGCCAGAAAATGCAGAAATCACTCTGGATTTTTCTGGTCAAACGCCAGAACAATCTACTGAAAAACTTTTTGATTTGTTGAAACAAAAGGGAATTGTGGCTTAATGTTAAACGAACAACTTATTGAAAACATTGTTGCTATTAGTCACCAAGCAGGTGATAAAATCATGGAAATCTATCAAAACGATTTTGCTATTTATGAAAAGTCAGATAAAAGCCCATTAACTGAGGCAGACCTAGCTGCACACAACTGCATTGTCCAAGGCTTAAGTCGAGTATCACAGCTACCTATCTTATCCGAAGAGTCTGCAGAAATATCATGGCAGGAACGCAGCACTTGGGACACATACTGGTTAGTTGACCCACTTGACGGCACTAAAGAATTTATTAAAAAAAACGGTGAATTCACGGTAAATATTGCGCTAATTAAAGACGGTGTCCCTATTTTTGGTGTGGTGTATGCGCCAGTTTTAGATCAAACCTATGTAGGCGTTTTAGGCCAAGGTGCTTTTAAGATAACGGCAGGTGTAAAAGTCGACATTACTCCCAAAGCTTGGACTAAAGGAGAAACATGGAAAATAGTGGGTAGTCGCTCACATCAAAGCCCAGAGATACAAGCCTTGCTCGATTCTTTAGAAGGCGAAACAGAGTTAGTTGCAATGGGCAGTTCACTTAAACTATGTTTAGTTGCAGAAGGTGCTGCGCATCTTTATCCGCGCTTGGGCCCTACATGTGAGTGGGATACAGGCGCTGCACAAGCTGTCGTAGAAGCGGCTGGTGGTAAGGTGACCATAATTGAAGTTGCGACTAACGCACTAAAAGCCGATGCCCCCCCTCTTAGATACAATCAAAAAGATTCCGTCTTAAATCCTTATTTCTTGGTGAGTTGTTGATTATGAATAACGAAGATACATTATTACAATCCGATATACTGGGATATTTAGACCAGCATGAAAAGAAAGACATGTTGCGTTTTTTAACTTGCGGTAGCGTTGACGATGGTAAAAGCACCTTAATAGGTCGCTTGTTACATGACTCCAAGATGATTTTTGAAGATCAACTAGCCGCTATTACTAAAGACAGTAAAAAAGTGGGTACTACTGGTGACAAAGTCGACTTAGCCCTATTAGTTGATGGTTTACAGTCTGAACGCGAGCAAGGTATTACGATTGATGTCGCGTACCGCTATTACTCTACCGATAAACGTAAATTTATCATTGCCGATACGCCTGGTCATGAGCAATACACCCGCAACATGGTAACAGGTGCATCAAATTGTGATGTGGCAATTATTTTGATTGATGCTCGTTCAGGGGTGAAAACTCAGACACGTCGTCATTCTTTCTTAGTTTCTTTGTTAGGCATCAAACACGTTATTGTGGCAGTCAACAAAATGGACCTAAAAGATTACAGCGAAACAGTTTATGAAGAAATAAAAGCTGAGTACCTACAGTTCTCAAAACAACTAGAAATTCCAGATATCCAATTTATACCTTTGTCAGCTCTAGATGGCGACAATGTAGTCAATGTTAGCAAAAACACACCATGGTACAAAGGTGAGACTTTGATGACCATGTTAGAACAAGTCGAAATTAATGATGATATTAATGCTGACGACTTTCGTTTTCCTGTGCAATACGTGAACCGCCCCAATCTCAATTTTCGTGGTTTTGCCGGTACTGTTGTGTCTGGCCAAATAAAGCCCGGCGATAATATTACTGCCCTACCCTCAGGTAAACAGTCGAAAGTGAAAGCACTGGTTAATTTCGAAGGGGAACAAGATAGAGTCTATGCCCCCCTTACTACCACCATCACACTAGAAGATGAAATTGATATTTCTCGTGGTGACATGATTGTTAAAAGCGACAATTTACCTTTACATAGCAATACTTACAGAACAAATTTAGTGTGGATGGATGAAGAAGCTATGATGCCTAATAAGCAATATGGTTTTAAATTTGCGACTAAATTTGTGCCAGGTAGCGTAACTGAAGTCGAATACCAAATTGATGTAAATTCAATGCAGCACAAAAATTCAGTTCGTCTAGCCTTAAATGAAATTGCAGTAGTTAAAATAAAGCTCACTCAACCCGTCGCTTGTGACCCTTACACAGAAAATCGTACCACTGGCGCTTTTATTATCATTGATAGAGTCACTAATGGCACAGTTGGAGCGGGTATGATTATTGAAGTGGCTAAAGAATCTAACGTAAACGATTTTTCTGAGTTCGAACTGGAGTTTAACGATTTGGTTAGAAGACATTTCCCACATTGGAATGCAACTGACATCAGCAAGCTGTAGTCTATAACCAAATTAACTAAGAATAAGGTTATATGGATATTAATCAGTATCTGGTATTAGCAATTTTTGCCAGTACTATATTGGCGCTCGTTATCACTAACGAACGCCCTTCTTTAATTTTTGCTACTTCGCTTTTAGCCTTGATTGCCAGTCAACAGCTGGTTATTGGTGACGTTATTAACAACTTCACCAACCAAGGTTTAATCACATTGGTGTTATTACTGTTAGTGAGTTCAGCAGTGGATAAAACCTCGTTAATTAAACGTTTGGGCAGGACACTAATCACAGCAAGTTTCAATGCCAGCTATTGGCGGCTGTTTGGTTTGACTTTTTTCTCTTCTGCGCTTTTAAATAACACTGCCATAGTGGCAAGCTTGATTGGTCCAGTAAAACAAAATCAATATCATCATGCCTCGCGGTTACTGATCCCATTATCGTATTCAGCCATATTGGGCGGTACCGTTACCCTAATTGGTACTTCGACTAACTTAATTGTTGATAGCTTTTTAATTGAACATGGTCATCCAGGTTTTAACTTTTGGGATTTCACACTTTATGGTTTAGTGGCAGGTTTGAGCTGTGGTTTATTAATGTTTTTCATGACCCCTTTGTTACCAGAAATCGCCAATAAAAAAAACCAATATAATAGCTACTTTATTGAGGCAGACGTCGATGAAGAATGCGAGTTAATTGGCAAAAGTGTCGAAGAAAACCACCTTAGAAATTTGCCTGAGCTGTTTTTGATTGAAATCGCGCGGGATGGAAAATTAATCACACCTGTTACGCCTGATGTTGTTATCCAGTCTGGCGACAAATTAATATTTTCTGGCAATATTCAACATGTTGGTAACTTAGACCATATCAAAGGCTTAAAACTCTTTGCAGAGTCTACCGGCCTGGAGCGTGAAAATCTTACAGAAGTGATCATTTCTAATCGTGCACCAATTATTGGCCAAACCTTAAAAGCGCTAGGTTTTAGAGCACTGTTTGATGCTGCTGTGGTTGCTATAAGACGAGACGGTGAATCCTTATCTGGCAAATTAGGTGAAATAAAACTTCAATCTGGTGATTTTTTATTACTCGCTACTGGTCCAGACTTTATGCAAAGACATAATCTAACTAAAAACTTTTTTATACTTTCTGAAAAAAAGATGGAAACAAAACTAAGCCGCATTCAGGATTGGATTACGCTGGGAGGTTTTTTAATTACAGTCGCTTTGGCAGCCACTTCAGTTTTAAATTTGGCGACAGGTTTACTGTTTTTTATTGCCACATTAGTCTTAGCTCGTGTAACAACTAATAATGAGATCAAGCGTAATATTCCACTTAACTTAATAGTGGTAATAGTAGGTGCGCTAAGTCTCGCCACTGCCCTTGAAAAGTCAGGTGTGATACAACAAATCATGCATCTCATAGGCCCATTGGCTACTAGTGTTAGTCCAATATGGGCGCTGGTAATGGTGTATGTATTGACTCTTATACTTACCGAACTAGTCACCAACAATGCTGCAGCCGCATTAATGTTTCCTTTAGCCTACGGACTAGTTCAAACCCTAGGTGTTCCGATTATGCCATTCGCACTAGCAGTAGCGTTCGCCGCCAGCGCTAGTTTTATCTCACCCTATGGCTATCAAACCAACCTGCTCGTATTTAGCGCAAGCAACTATAGATTTAAACACTTTATTAAGTTTGGTTTACCGATATCTATTTGTTACTCAAGTATAGTGTTAACGTTATTGGCATATACCTATAACCTATAGTCTATAGACTTTAAACATTAAACATTATATACACTCACACTTCAGCATCATCTTAGATAGGCATGATCTGTAACATCTTTTTTACTGTGCAGGTAATAACTGCAACAAGTCACACTTTTTTGTACTTACCAGCAAGTTTTTTTGATAAAGACAACTTAATGGTAAAACATTTATAATACTTATCTTTGTTTAAAGTATGATGCCTCTGAGCGAGGGCAATCTCTTATGTAATGATACTTAGTTTGCTACAAAATTGATGAATATAAAAAGCAGAACATAGAGGTATGCTTACTAAAAATATAGTTTCAAATATGACTGATTTTCACCCATTGATACACTCCGATCACTTATGATCTAGTGCTCGCCCAAATTAGCCTATAAATTCAGCTTTCAAACAAATTAACGTCTATGTTCAAGTCATGTTAAAGCTTTGACAGGTGCAACAACGTAAAACAACAATGATTATTTTGATACACAAGGAAAATCTGAATAAAACAATAGAAGAGAAACCGCCAGTAAAATAGTTACTCATATCTACTTAGCATAACCTTCTACTTAGTTTATGATGCGTATCTCAATTAATCCCCCTTAAAAAATTAGGAGTGTATGTCCGTCAACGCACTGTATACCGACCTTTCAGATTATTACGACTTAATGTGTGTTGATATTGATTACCACACTCAAAGTAGCTGCATTCGCAGACTACATCAGCTTTTTGGTAACAGCGGCAATACACACCTTGATTTAGCCTGTGGAACTGGCCCACATGTTCGTCACTTTATTGATTTTGGCTACTGCAGTTTTGGACTTGATATTAATCAACCCATGTTAGATATAGCAAAAAATCGGTGTCCCGAAGCCCATTTTTCACTACAAAACATGAGTGAATTTAGTGTGGCGGAGCCACTCGATTTGATCACGTGTTTGTTGTATTCCATTCACTACAACGAGGATATTGAAAAATTAAAAAGCTGTATCGTAAGTACTCATCAAGCATTAAACACGAACGGTGTGTTTTGTTTCAATGTGGTCGACAAGAAAAAAATCAACAACCAGCTATTTGTCAAACATACCGCTAAGCAAGAAGATAATTTATTCACTTTTAGCTCTGGTTGGTATTATTCTGGACATGGTGACAAGCAGTCTTTAAAGCTCAGCATTGAGAAAAAAAATACTAAACA
>CAZMDX010000083.1:0-3743 GCA_964564805.1 uncultured Pseudoalteromonas sp.
TACTGGTTTTGTCAGTGGTGCGCTAAGTGACAGTATCCAAGGTCGTCTAGCCGTTTACGATAATAAAGACGATGGTTATGTGTCAAACGCTGTTGGGCCGGATTACAGATCGGATGATACAACCTCTGTTCGTGCTATGGTAAATTTTGATATGAGCGATGAAACATCACTCTTGATGATTGGTCGCTTCACTGATATCGATACCAGAGGCGGCGTTTATAACAACCGCGCCACCAAATCTACTGCAAATGGCCCTATATTTTGTCAATCAGGCGATACCGACTGTGGCGCAGGCATTCGCTATGATGCAAACGGAAATCTAGAAGAATTTCAGGGATTTTTCGATGCAGATAAAAGTGCATCCACTTCGGGCAGCCTTTTCGATCCTCGTAATGGTCAGCTTGATGATGGCATTGGAGGAGTTCACGACGGTGCGTTTGATTTTGATGGTGGTGTCGATCGTGAATCAAGCAGTTTAACTGCAATTCTTAATACTGAATTCAATAACGGGATTTATCTGACCAGTGTTACTGACTTTACCACTAGCGATAAAGAGTACCGTGAAGATGACGATAGCTCTGCACTTGACTTAGTGACCTATGTATCTACAGCTGACGTGGAGCAACTCTCACAAGAATTACGGATTGACGGGGATACTGACAAGCTTCGATGGACCGGTGGTGTGTATTTTCTAAATATTAAAAACGAATTTAGTGGAGCCTTCCAATTTCCATCTGATGGCTATCTCCCAAAATATGTTGCTGATTCTCAAACAGATACCGTATCAATATTTGGACAGGTAGACGTTGATTTAAGTGAAAGCTTGTTGTTAACCGCTGGTTTGCGTTGGACTCAGGATGATAAGGAATTGTCGTATCAGCTTACCGGTCAAGGTGCTGTTTTTGCTGATGGTTCAGACTTTCTGTATACCGGGGATGTTTATGACTTCACACGTACTGATGCCGAATTTTCAGGTAAGTTGCAGTTAGACTGGCAAGCAAGTGATGATCAATTATTCTACGTTGGTTATAACCGTGGCACTAAAGGCGGAGGCTTCAATACACCATCAGATGGGTTTACTTTAGCATCTGAAGTTGGTTTTGAACCAGAAGTACTGACCTCTTATGAAGTTGGTTCTAAAACAAGTTTCGCTGATGGTAATGGACGTTTTAATACTAGTGTATTTTATTATGACTATGACAATTATCAGGGTTTCTTCTTTTCAGGCACCACCAGTTTGTTGATTAATTCAGAAGCCTCTTTTGTTGGTGGTGAAGCTGAACTAACTTACGCTACTGATAATGGCTGGGACTTTTTGCTCGGTTTGAGTATTTTAGATACTAAAGTTAATGGTGCATCAAATGACGGTGCAACAATTATTAAAGATCAGAAAGCTCTTCTCGCACCTGAAGTAACGGCTAATCTTCTTATTCGTAAAGAGTGGGAATTGGACGGTGCAAGAGTCGCTGCCCAACTGTCAACGAATTATATAGGTAAAGAGTATTTTAACTTAATTAACTCCGAGGCGACTGAAGCAGGTAATTATGCGCTGACAAATCTTAGAATGAGTTATTTCTCTGATGAGAACTGGGAAGCCAGTGTGTTTGTCAACAATGTGTTTGACAAAGAAGCAGTAACATTTGGTTACGATCTCAGTGACTTTGGCAATTACTCAATATACGTGGTGAATCCTCCACGCTGGGCTGGTGTTAACTTTAAGTACAACTGGTTTTAATGTCTTTCGTACCACTTTATTTTAATCACTTAAAGTGGTGCGTTTATGGTGACAATTAGCTTATGTCGAAGTTAGATTAAACTTATCAGTTACTGTAATAATGGCTATTTCACAAGTTTGAAATTGCCATTATTACTACTGTTTATTAGTGATTTTGCCGTTTAAGAAAAATCACAGTGTCAAAATACAAGTATTAATTCACTCTTAAATTTATTCACAATACTGGCAAAAAGCTCAGGTCGATAAAAAGGTGAACCGTGTCCCGTCATCTCCATCAATTCAAACCTACCATTAGGAATAGCGTTTGAGATACGCTGTGCTTCATTTAAATTCATATCTTGTCGACCACATGCGACCAAAACAGGCACCCTAAGGCGACCTAACATTTCAGAAGTATCAGGTTCATATTGATGGGCTGTATGGGCTTTAAACGCAGCATCTCTGTTTTCATAAAATCGCCATGATTTTTTAGTTTCTACCTCAGACTCCCCCGCTCCATCTAATAATTGTCTGGCTTGTGCTGCTAAAGCCTTTTGCTGTGACTGCTCCACAGGAGGCGTCAACGTCACATCAAACAAGCCTAAAGCAGTTAACTTCTCCTCATGACGTAATGCAAATTGAGCTGCGGTTCTAGCCCCATAAGCAACACCTAAGACAAAAGCTTTGGGGATATGAAGAACATCCATAATCGATGCTAAATCGTCTGCATACTGAGAAAAAGTAAACTCATCTTCTTTACCCCAAGCACTTTTACCTGTCCCACGAATATCAAAACGTAAAATGCGGTATGTCGTCAACAGAGTCGTTAATACAGGTTCCCAAGCGGTTAAATTAATACTGGCCATATTGACCAAGACCAGCACTGGCTTGGAAACTTCTCCGTCGAGGGAATAGTGAAATTTTATGCCATTAGCTGTGACGATTTTATTACTTTTTTCGTATGACAAAATCATAATATTTCCAGACAATTAATACAGTGTTCAATTAATAGTGTTGATTGTAAGACAGATGTATTAGATTCAATGACCTTAGGTAAAATAATTATTACCCTTGTTATGAGCCAAGTGATGACTCTTAACGTGGCTCTATTTTAGTTTGAACTTGGCAAGTCACCGTTTATGAACCAACAACGTGGTCTTCTCAGTGATGCCCAATCTAAAGCTGTTTAGAAAATAAATGAAGATATCGTAGTTTAGACTCATTCATCAGATTGGGATGCATCTTGGTGTTAGCTAGCGTAAGATTTCATTTAAAATCATTACCGACCGAGAACGTTTTAAATGTTGAATCGCCCTTGCCTACTCCTCGTTTTATTGAGTTTTTTCTCTTCGTTTGTTACTGCTAATCAGGATGTTGAACACCAAATAGTCCAACATCTCAATGCCCAACTCGACGAATCGACAGTTTTACTTAAACAGCTGGTCAACATAAATAGCGACACGATGAACTTCGCGGGTGTTCAACAAGTGGGTATGTTGCTTAAGCAGAAGTACGATGCTCTAGGGTTTAGTACCCAGTGGCTTGATGGATCTGAATTCAACCGTGCGGGACATTTAATTGCGACTTATGAATCAACTAGTCACCCGGATGCAGCAAAAATATTATTGATCGGGCATTTGGATACCGTATTTGCTAAAGATGATGATTTTAAAACAATCACTGAGCTTGCTAATAATCGCATAGCAGGGCCAGGAATTACTGACATGAAGGGCGGTGATGTGATCATGTTAGCGGCTTTGCAAGCACTACAAAAGCAAGGTCTATTGCAACAATTAAACATTAAGGTGGTAATGACAGGTGATGAAGAGTCAAGCGGTAAACCCTTATCTGATTCAAAACAAGCACTTATCGAAGCTGCAGTATGGGCTGATATTGCTTTAGGCTTTGAAGATGGAGACAGTAACATTGCCACCGCAGTGACGTCACGTCGAGGCTCAGTCAATTGGACACTAACTGTCGAAGGTAAACCTGCTCATTCATCACAAATTTTTACTGATGAAAACGGTGA
>CAZMDX010000084.1:0-1579 GCA_964564805.1 uncultured Pseudoalteromonas sp.
TTTTCATAATCTATAGGTAGCTTGAGGTCGCCACTAACATTAGGATGAAGGTATGTTCCAAACCAATGATGCATCGCTCAAAAAAAATATAAACATAAATTATGACTAACTCTAATAAACATCAACACGAATATTTCTAAGCGTATGCTTAAAATCATTGCTTGGAATACCACTGCGTATAATGGCAGAAGTATTACTATATGAAGTTCGCATTATGTAAACAGATCGCGCCTAACATTCTCATTTTTGACACCTTTGTTCTTTAATATTGAAATTACCTCATCCATCATCCCTTGTGGCCCACATAAATAAAATTCCAATTCATTAATGTTGCCTAAAATATTCAGGTTTAACTCTAATATATATTGTGCATACCCGGTTACCCCTGACCAATCATTGTCGGGTTTAGAAAGAACAGGAATATAATGAAAATTAGCATTTTTTTGAGCCAAATTATAAAATTCATATGCATAAAGTAAATCTATCTCAGCGCGAGCACCGAAGAAAAAATAGATTTCACGGGGCGTTTTGTGAGGCTCAATAGATGTCGATATTTGTTCATCAATAATGGCACGTAAAGGTGCCATTCCTGAGCCTGCTCCTACTAGTACTAGTATTTTTCGCTATTGTCTATGACATAACACTCCTCAAATGAACCCAATACCTCTATTGTTGCTCCCATACCAAGATTACATAAATAATGGGAAGCAACGCCCGGCTGTAAACCTTCTTCAGGAGCTGACTGAACTTTAATCGTAAAAACCAACACTTCAGTCGTGATAGATGACATGGAAAAAGAATAATTTCTACTGCAAGCGGCATGCTCAAAAGACCCATCATTAATATGCTGCCAATAAGGCTCGAATTTATCAGACAGGGCCAAAGGTACTGTATTAGTTTTACTCGCTGGGATAAAAAAAGCATAAAAGACCCAGCCTTATAACTGATGCTATTTCCCCTTTAACTTTGAATTTGAATTTGAGCTTTTTAGTAACTGGACTAATAAAAAAGGATTGGGTTAATTCGAGTGTATGTTTCTGTGTGTTTTTCACATCAATGAGTGTCATTAATAAAGTGCTGACAGGCTATACGATACCCTTCAGCTAATTCTTTGTCAGTAAAGTGAGACTGTTCTGTAAACGTGTATTTCACACTAGGATTAATCATCACTTTACAACGGCCGCAGGTACCACCACCTCCGCAAGTAGAAGGTAAAATAATGTTGTGCTCAACTAATCCATCGAGCAAGTTAGTATGAGTTGAAAATAGCACCGACCCCATAGATTGATTGTCTTTAGTAAAGAGTCTTAATTTTTCTTTTTTTAGCAAACCACTTAATTTGATACTGGCCGCGAAATCCCAGATCAACAGTCCATATAATGCCACTTAACGATAGCCATAAGGAAACGAATGCAAACAATATCATCTGCACACTAATGAAACTTCCTTCGTTACCATAATCCATAAAGTGCAGCATAAAAAAGATATCTGCTAGGCGTTTATCTTCGTCGCTATGTCCAACTATTCGACCTGATCCAGCCTCAACGAAAACACTAGTATCAACATCATCATCAAAATC
>CAZMDX010000085.1:0-8101 GCA_964564805.1 uncultured Pseudoalteromonas sp.
AAATAGTTGATAACCCATTAATAAGGTTGGTATTTTTATTGATGTTGGGTAAATATTGTGTATTTAGTATCAACACCGATTGATTAAAAAAAAATTTGCAGCAACGATTTATTTATCCATCTATGGTAAGAATAATGGTGTGTTAAATGAACAATGACGAAAAAAGACTCTTAATCTTAGTTATGATTTTTTGTTGTTGATAGGTTGATAAGGTCAGTAAAGTCGATAAGGGTAAGCGGAGTTTGTACTAGTTATTTTTAACAACTATGCCAATTGAAAAGCTGGGTAATAAATTAGTCTGTTATTATGAATAGTCTTATAGAGGTAATCGCTGTTTGTCGCTAATACCAGTCATCACCTGATTAGCAATTTTACCCCATTTAATCTAATTGACGTTTGTTAAGGTTCTTCCGTGTTGTATTTAGTTGGATGTGAGCTTTTATAAGGAAATAAGATATGAAGGTTGCCGGTAAGCTCGATCTCACATTTAACTTACCAAACACCTATAAGCTTGAGTTACAAATGTCGATACGCTAGGTCACAAGAAGGCTTAAGTTTTTAAGAGCTTGAGATCGTCATGGGTGATCTTTTGGGACGTCAAATTTTAATGTCGCATAACTAATTAATTTCCCACAGTGGTGTTGAAGTTAATTTAAAGGTCTTCTTGGTGGACTCACAGACGTGCCTGCGGCAGTTGTATTAAAGTTGTTCAGATTAGCAATGATAGTTTTTCAGGCTATACAAAAGCAAATACATATACAGAGTATTCATCACATGCAAAAGTTATTATATACAATCATCTTTACAACGTTCCTTGCTGCCTGTACACCTTTGCAATTTGCATTAATCAATGTGCCGTCGTTAACCTACGAGGGCCAAATTTCTGAAGATGTACCTTATGGTCAACTTCCACGTCAGAAGTTAGATATCTATGTGCCTAATATTGACCGAGAAACGTTTCCTGTTGTCGTTTTTTTCCATGGTGGTCGCTGGACAGATGGCTCTAAAAAACAATATAAATTTGTGGCTATGACACTGTCAAATATGGGGTATGTAGTGGTGCTACCCAATACGCGCTTGTATCCAGATGTGAAATTCCCAACATTTGCAGAAGATGCTGCAAAGTCAGTTGCATGGGTTTACGAAAACATAGCGAGTTACAAAGGAAACCAAAATTTATTTATCTCTGGTCATTCGTCGGGTGCGCATTTGGGAGCTTTGATTATTGCTGATGATTCATATTTAGCGGCTTTTGAGCTCAAGCCTAATATTGTTACTGCCTTTGCAGGCATATCGGGTCCTTATGATTTTGTGCCAAAAGCACCTGATATAAAAGACATGTTTGGTCCAGTTGAAAACTATCCTAATATGGTGGTAACAAACTTCATTGATGGCAACGAGCCTCCAATGCTTTTGATATACACAGGCGAAGATGACACGGTTCATCCTAGGAACTTAGAAGCACTTAAGGCAGGTATAGAAAACGTTAATGGAACTGTGCAGACTATCATCTATAAAACTGGCGGACATGCTGCGCCTTTAGCCGCTTTTAGCTGGGCAAATCCTTCTAATTTACCTGTGCCTGAAGATATAGATGACTTCTTTAAGATGTTTCTCTAAGTTTGTGAATCAAGAATCAAGAACCAGCAATATTGTTTGCTGCTGCGATAATTGCGTTGTTCATTATCCTCGGCAGTTAGCATTCAAAAATTCTTTGGTTACCTCAAGCAGTTTTAAACGGTTGTTGTTGAAACTGTGGTCGTCTTTTATCAACGTGTAACTAACACGATTACCTTTAACTTTGCGCATTGCCTTAACGAGTGCATTAATCTCAGCAATAGGAATAACATCACTGTCTGCAGGAATGAATAGTATGGGGCGATCTGCTATTTCATGAGCCCTGGACATTAAATTTAATTGCTCTGATTTTTCGGTTAACTCTCTAGAGGATACTTCCCCAGACCACCCCCGTAGCATAAACAAAGAATCTGCATACGACGCCCACAGAGCTTGATTTTTTGTATCGTCGCTCTTAAATGTGACGCCAATGTTAGCCCCATCGTACACCACACCACATATTACTTCAGGGTTATCAAACATGCCTGCAACAGCCATGTGCCCGCCCATACTATGGCCTATATAGGATATTTTTTTTATATCAATGTTAAACTTTTTTGCATTATCTGGCTGTTGTAAAAACTGGGTTACTGCTGTTACGTCTTGTTCTGATCCAGTAAACGAAAAGTTACCTTCAGCCCCCCAAGCTCCTCGATAATGAAAAAATACCACATTCCACCCAGCGTCTCGCATTCCCTGTGCAATATCTAAATTTTTCTCATTTCCAGGATAACCATGCAACAATATTATCGTAGGATGAGGTCCTTCGCCTTGTGCGCCGTAATAAATGGCAGGCAAACGTTTACCATTAGATAACACTGTCACTTCAGCTGATATTTTTGGGTAGCTCTCTACCTGAGGCTGTTTAAGTTTGGCGTGAATACCAAAGGAGATAATATAAATTAAACTGACTACTAAATACTGATAACGCATAAAAATCACCACTGTTTGATCCCTGAATTTTAGAATACTAAATATGACACGGAATACAGATATATTGCTATGTGTATGTCGATGTCTTGATATAAAAAATGACATGTAGGTTGCTTTCACAAATCATATACGCAGTAAGAATTTCGCTTGAATTTATATAAACGTGCGTTTACTTACTTATTTTAATTCTGCTTCTACTTCTAGTTGAGTCATTGGGAGCCCAGGTTGATTAATACAAAACGACGTTAAGCATCTTTTTAACCTGCTGCTGTTTATGACAGATAAAAGTGGTTTGGAATACGGTTCAGCGTACTCATTTAGAAGCAAAAATCAGCTATATTGAATGACCTATTTCGATGGCTCAGAGACCCAGACTAAAATGCATTAAATAAGATTATCTTTTAAATGTTGTTGTATAAAATTATTTGCAGCCCAGATATCTGTTAAAGGTTGTTGGGTATTAGGTTGCACATGTGCATATGGAAAAGGACCAAATTCTGGGGTAATGGTAAAGTTTTTATGACCTCTTATTTTTGCGATATTGATCACCTTTTGCCATAAGTTGACATGGTTTTTCAGGTGGCCAGCCCATAGTTTATCCTCAGGGTTACTGACTTGTGGCCCTTCTTCAAAACCTACTCGCCCATGAATATGATAAACGTGTGGGAATATAGCTTCTAAACGCGAGGTTTGGTCGCTTAGGTCAGACTCATGCACCACCATCCAATGACTGATATCTAAATTTAATTTTAATTCTGGTAACGCTTTGATAATTTTTTCAGTATCAAATGTACTGAACGTGGGCCTGAAACGATGTGTTTCATGGGTAATAGTGACGTTGTATTTTTGTTCGAGCATTAAGGCGTTTTCAAATAGAACCAAATTATCTTCCAAACTGAAGATATCTCTGCCTGTATGGGAGTTAATCAGAATAGGGCATAACTCAACCGCGCGCTCAATTTGAGTATTCATGCTTTTTAGATGTGCTTGAACACAGTCACCTTGTGTCGCTATCCCGGTAATTATACTGAGATTAAGTTTATTATGGGCTTCCAGGGTTGTGTCGGTATCAATATCAAAAAAGGGTAAAAACAGTTCGCTACCTTGGTAGCCATCTTTACTGGTGCGTTTGAGTAATTCGTTAAGGTCTTGCTTGTTATTACAGTGAGCTTCCCAAAAAGATTTATGAAAATTAAGTTTCATTCGAGTGTTCCCTTTTAAAGTAGACTTCTTCACATAGAGCAAAGTTTAAGCATGAAAAAAATATTGGCATGTTAGAGCGTTTTCAAATTAGACATTAGCGAATGTAAGAAATGTAAACAAGACAATGCGAGGATCAGCATTGAATTAAAATAGATGTTGGTAAAATCTTTTGATGATTTTCCAAACCCAGCTCACCTATAATAAAAATAGATGAATAATTGCTGTGAGAATATAGTAAAACCTGATTAATCGAAATTTAATTTAGTCCTACAATTAAGTGAAGATCCTCGGAATTTCAAAGTTACAGATAGTATATTTTGTTATCTTCAGATAACTATATTGTTAGTACCTTATCGGTGGATTTAACAAGATGAGATCCGAAGATTCAATAGAAAATTCTAAACATTGGTAAATGACCATTCCACTAAAGACTGACGCTCCGTTTTCGAAGGTTATAAATGGTCTAGAATCAGAGGAAAAAAATATCGAGCTGATGTGTTTAAGTTTTCCTTTCTAAATCCCCCCCTGGCTAAATGTCTGGATGCCTAAGTTGAAAGTGCCAGCGCGGACCAAAAATCTGCTGTGGCAGTTTATGCTCAGGCGGCATTAAATAATTTTGTGGATGTGGAAAAGGCGCTTGGTCAAGGATCTGTATTGAGATACCGTATCACGGCACTGAACACAGTCTTAGTCGAATCAGAAAAAGTATTAAAAATTGCCAGTCTACAATTCGATGAAGGTGAAATAAGCTTATTAGATGTACTCATTCTTCAGCAGAGAGTATTTTCTGCTCGCAGTAAATTGTTATCTATCAACCGCGCGTCACTGACCCAGTTTGTTAACTTAAATTTGGCACTAGGGGGAAGTTGGTAGGATGAAACATCTTGTTTAGTTTTCAGTTAAGTTTAAAACGACGAATAAATTTTAGTCTCGTTTTTATGCCATTGTTACTAGGAATGGCTAATTGTTCAACTTCGGTACAAGGTAAAAACCACACGGCTTAACAGCCTAACATAGCGAATTACCATTGCCCAATTTTGAAAAGTACAAAATGGTATGTATGGTTAGATAAATTTACTGAAAAGAAAGGGCAATATAGGCTTATTGTTTATGGCCAAATCACCTTGCCCACTCCTGGATTTACAATGCGATGGTTTGTTGATTCAACTGACAGAATGCACCCGCCAAGTTTAAGACTTATGTTGCAGCCAAAAGCTTCAAATTTGATGACCATTCAGGTATTAAACAAAGTACTAGTTGAATATACTTTAGGAACATCTCTTTCTGAGTTTAATCGTGTTTTGATTTATTGTGGTGAGAAGCTGTTAAGTCAAATAGAAGGGGTAGATCTGACAGATTATGTATGAGCATATTAAAGTTTGAAACTGAAACCCCATGAAACCGCGATTTTGTGTATTTAGTTTTTGCCCAAATTATGTAATGTTTGTAACTAGGAAAATCCAAAGTTTAAACTCTATAAAAATTTGACGAATTAATGTTTGAAACTCAGCCTTACCTAATAAACTGACAGGCGGGTTTAGAGCAATAAGCGGACCTAAACTTCCATCATGTTTATGGCAGCTGATCCGACATAGCCGACATAACGATTTTGTCAAACCTAGCGACAAAATCGTGACCAAAACCTACCTATGATTCTCGTCTAAAAAAGTCTTCAATCGGCCTTAAGCCGTCATAAGAGAAATAGAAGGAAATGTCGAAAAACCGAGCAAGATATAATGCAGTACTTGGTTTAACCAAACGTTTTGTTGCCTAACTCATTAAATCGCTGATTATAAACATGAATTGGGATTTTATCCGCAGCGCAGCAGCGTTTTAGCTTTACCCATCCCGCGCATACGTTGATGCCCAGTGTGCGCTTTAAAGTTATTCATCATCATTTCCGCTCCAGCGGCATAACAAAAGTGTTTTTCAAACTCGGTGGTAAGGCATAACCATTGTTCGCCGGATAAACCTAGCCTGTCTAATATTGCACTTTGTTGATGGTCAATATGCCCAGCTTTGTCTTCACGTATTACCCTGCCTGTTGTATCAACCAGCTCGCAGTAGTCTTTTAGTGTGAAAGCGATACCTTTGGGCATATTTTGCCGAGGGTTACCCACAAAGGGCATGAGAGATTGGGGTTGACGGATTTTCTGTTTAACCGCATGGGTACGTTTAGCAATACTGGTGTGGTGTGAGGTTTCAGGTGTTTTTGCCATCTTGGCCCTGATAGGGTTTAAATCTACATATGCCATACAGGCCAATACCGCAGATTCATCTAACAAGGCCTGAGATTTAAACCGGCCTTCCCAAAACCTGCCTGTGCAGCCATCTTCTTTATTCGCTTCTCGGGCTAAGTATTCATTAAGGTTACGCATCAACCAGCTAATGTCATGTAAACGACTGCGGTACTCTTCAATCGTTTCATGCAAGGTAGTAAGTTGGCCTTGGCTCAATGCCTCATTACGTATAAATTTTTGAGTTAAAAGTGTACCTTTGTACAAAGTATGCCAAAGCGCCAATACCTGTTTATCACTCCACCCCAAAGCCTTATCCACATCTACATGCACCACCACATGCACATGGTTACTCATCACCGCATAAGCACAGATATCAATGGCAAATACAGAGGATAAATACAACAACCGCTCTTCAACCCAAGCTCGTCTGTGCTCATAACTCTGCCCAGAATACTCATCAAAGCCACACAAATAAGACCGCCGTACACAGCGCGAAACACAGTGGTAATAACAGGTATCCGACAAACTAATCAAACTAGACCGTTTCTGAGTCATAAAGCCTCCGAAAAGTGATAAATAACTTCGATAACGTTTACTCAGAGCTTAGACTAAACCTGAAAATAAGCTATTTATCATGCGTGTCCTTTTAATATTTTCCTTTTAATATTGTCGCAGGACACTCTGATTTTAGTGCCTTGGAACAAAAAGCGGAGTTATTGAATATTCAAAACTTTGGTGAAGTAAAACAACTGTTATCAGATTTAAATGAATAGACAGATGATGTTATGAACTTAAACAGCGACGAAAACGGTCAACAAATATCGAGAAACCTAAAAACACGTTTCATACTAATTGGTGTTTTAGAATGCCAAGATTTAAAATTAAATTAAGACTTTTTGTTAAAACGCCGAAACACTAAACCTATTGCACCTAATGCAAAAATAGCGAGTGTTGATGGTTCTGTTACGTGAGAGACAGTATTCGTAGGGAAGCGGACATCTTGTACGTTAGCAATAATGCTTTCTGTGGAGTAGAATCTTGAGTTGTTCAAAGTTGCACCATCACCAATTATAAACGTTCGCCCTGATGATAAAAACGTACCACTTATATTTGCGCCACCGAGTTCAAAAGTGTGAGAGGTCGGGTTTGCTACAAAGTTAAAGATAACATTTTCGGCAGCGACACCACCTTGCAGCAGTATATTTGCACCAGAACCTAACTGAGCAGTACCAAAAATATTAAAAATAAAATAATCTTTAATACTACCGGTGACAGTCAACGTCTCGCCGCCAGCAAGTAATAAATTGTTTATCATAAAGGATTGGAAACCACTCCCAAAAATCTCAGCGTTTTTTGTAACATCACCGAGATCAGAGCCTTTAAACGTTTCTGCTTTAGTGGCTGCGCTACTAATATCATTGGCTATTTGAGAAAAATTAGCACAAGCACCTGATGCACCTAAAACGACTGCACCCCAATTGTTGGTGGTACCCGCACATGCATCTCCATCAACAATAACACCATCACCTAATTCCAGAGTATTTGATGCGGCAACACTGCCAAAAATATGGGCTTCTGAACCCAGTAATAAATTACCACTCCATTTTTCATTGCTAGCTGTCGCAATTATATAATGTTCAGCATGTCCAAAATTGATGATCCCTGCTGAAGCAACAAACGGGATGTTTAACATTAATAAAAAAATAAGAGTGAGTAAGTTTTTCAATGAATTAAGCCTTATTTAGAAACGAATACAGGTAGTAACCTAATGGATCTTTTTAGATTAGGTTCTATGTTACTTAATAAGGAAAAATGAAAATATGGCCAAACTGTCCATTATTTAAACATCAAGTTCAAAACTGGATCAGGTAATCTAGAATGATAGTTTTACAATGATCTCTTTATGATTAAATAATAGTAAGCGTTGGCTTTGGGATGTGTATAGGGTATGGGAAGAATAAACGCTACCCCTGATCTAATCAATGAGTTCTAGGCTGAACTTTGACTGCAATCATGAAGCAAAACCGGCTATTCAAATAGCATGTGGCGGATGAAAAAAGAAAAATGAGTGTCTTAACTAAATGAAATAGGCAGGTGTGGCTAGCCTT
>CAZMDX010000086.1:0-7356 GCA_964564805.1 uncultured Pseudoalteromonas sp.
GATCATTTAGCTTTGTAGGCTCTAAATAGACACTATACACAACTATTGTGCAGAGAATAAATTGATTGTCTCCTCATAAAAAAATAACACTTTACCTTAAGACTAAGCGGTAACTATTATGCAAATCATCAGAAAATCATATGATAATATTGTAGATTGTTATTTTTTCCTATAACTCAAACTTTACCCAACCCTTCGCCTAGTTGAGGTCGATATTGCTCATGTCCATCAATTGATGCCATACACTGCTTCATGGATATCACCAGTAATCGACCTTCTTTAATATATAATGATAAACCACTTCCTTACTATGATGATGCTATCCCACGTATAGGTGCATCAGCCACTTTTTATGGTAGCTTTGTAATTCGACGGTTTAAAATGATATTTTTTTAGTATTAATGAATCAATAGTTATCAGCCGTTCCAAGGGCAACGACGTTTGTTATAACTACTTTCTCGAAAAGGTATTAGGATGCCAAATACGGGATTTGCTCACCCCCGCCTGAAAAATTGACGATTTAATCAAAAATTTTGATGCTGCACCCGTTTTAATTTAATGGCTTGAGATCGCTCAAAGTATTGGTGTAGTTTTAGCTCTTACACAAAACAGCATAAAAAGAATTCCGATCAAACCTTCATACAGGGGGATTACTAGTATTAGGAAGACTTTCGCCCACAGAGCGAAAAACTTCAGTAGATGTGGCGAAGACTATGGGGTTAAATATGTGTGGAGTGGATACTTTACGCGCAAACTCTGGTCCAGTAGTGATGGACGTTAATTGACTACCTGGCTTAAATGGCATTGAAACCCCAACAGATAAAGATGTGGCCAATATGATGATTCAACTTTTGAAAAAATATTAAACCTAATGTTAATAATAAAAGGGGAAAAGACTAAATACAGGTCCTTGAGTAATCCCATAAATGGGTCTTTTAAATTGATAGTGTCTTGATCAGGCCAAGCGAAAAAGGCATACAGAGATTAATGTTGTAACCCTGTAGCATAATGAAGTGATCCCATGAACCAATTCGCCATGTTAATGATTATTATTGCCCCATACGGACTGTTAGGCCTAAAGTGATTTTTCCGAAAGTAGGCGCGGTAATGAATAAAAATACTCACTCAACTTAACAATGTGAATTCGTGGATCATATTGTTAAGTTGAAGAAAACTAGGTTGCGTCGCAAAACACCTTGAACGGTTACGAAATAATTTTGTTTTAATTTAACCTTCCATCATTGATTAAAGAGTAACTTAGATGAATAACAAGCAAGTAGTTGGCGCACTCGAATTATGTGATTTACCGGATCTCACGCTTAACAAAATAGAGACAAGAGTAGACACTGGAGCCGCCACATCATCATTACATGTAGACAATATCGTCGAATTTAAAAAACAAAAAGAAAAATGGGTACAATTTGATATCCATCCAGACACGCATGATGTGAATCAAGTGGTGCAAAGAGAAGCTAAGGTTAAAAGCGTTCGCAAGGTTAAAAGTTCTAATGCAATACATCAAAGGCGCCTCGTAATCGAAACTGATATATTAATTGCTAATATGCAGTGGTGTATCGAGCTCACACTTACAGACCGATCTGAGATGAAATATCTGATGTTACTTGGCAGGGAAGCCATGTCTGGGCGTTTACTTGTTGACCCAGAGCATGAGTTTTTACTATCTGATTAGCTCAATATATTTTCATTACAAATATTTACTTCAATACCTAAGTTAGTTCAATCTTTTAACTTAGATAAGGTTTCGGTCAACTCTTTACCAAGGGACATTAACGCTTTTTCAGTTTTTGCATCAGACATATTTCCATCTGCATCAAACATAGCAAATGCACCACTTACCGCTTTTTGATTGGGTAATACCATCGTTCCTAAATTTTCCATCAGCATTCGTAATACAACTAATACCCGCATCCCACCTAATCCACCTGGTGATGCGGCCATAATGGCAGCTACCTTTCCCCGATACGCTGCCATTGGTTTTTCGTCACCTGTTTTTCTGGATGCCCAGTCAATTGCATTTTTAAATAAGCTGCTGTATGAACTATTGTATTCAGGCGATGAAATTAAAAATCCATCATGACTGATCATTAATTCTTTGAATGCTTGGGCTGCAGCAGGCATTCCTTGTTCTGCTTCTAGGTCTTCATTAAAAATGGGCATAACAAAATCTTCAAGGTTGATGATAGTAACCTCTGCCCCTGCTTCCTGTGCTCCTTTTGCTGCGATAGCTACCACTTTTTTATTAACTGAATCTTTTCTACCACTACCCGAAAACGCTAAAATTTTTACCATATGAGTTGCCTCAGTTGTTATTTAATATTGATTAGTAAACCATACTGGAAATTAAATACGGTTGGTTCGAAATTATCTTATATCATGTAAAAACAAACAACCCGCTAAATAGCGGGTTGTTTGTTTTTGTGTAGTTTTCACTCGAAACTTACAGCTAGAACCTTACATTTTCTCCATGGTCTCGATACCTAACAAGTCCAAACTTGACTGCAAAGTTTTAGCAGTTAACTGGGCTAACATCAGCCGGCTATTTTTAGTTTGCGCATCAATACCTTCTTTTAATATTGGGCAAGCTTCATAGAAACTCATAAACAAACTCGCTAGCTCGTATATGTACGTACAAATTATATGCGGAGTAGCTTCACTTGATACCTGTTTAATAGCTTCAACATATTGCATTAACTTAACTGCAAGAAGCGTTTCTTGAGGCTCTTGAAGTTGAATATTAGCCTGTAGATTAACATCGTCAACATCAGCATTTCTGAAAATACTTTGTACACGGGCATATGCATATTGTAAATAAGGGGCAGTATTGCCTTCGAAACTGAGCATGGTATCCCAATTAAAAATGTAATCTGTAGTGCGGTTCTTGCTAAGGTCAGCGTATTTTACTGCGCCAATACCTACTTTATCAGCAATGATTTTGCGCTCTTGTGCTGACAAGTCGGATTCACGTTTGTTGATCAGTACTTCAGCACGTTCAATAGCTTCTTCTAATAAGTCAACCAACTTAACTGTAGCGCCAGTCCGAGTTTTAAAAGGTTTACCATCACTACCTAACATCATACCAAATGGGCAGTGTTGGTAACGTTGTTGAGCGTTAATAAACCCCGCATTTCGAGCAACAATTTCCGTTTGTTTGAAATGTAAAGCTTGGCGTACGTCTGTAAAAATTAAAGTCCTATCTGCGCCTAATACTCCGTTACGATAGCGAATAGCGGCTTGATCAGTGGTAGCGTATAAATAGCCGCCACCAGACTTTTGAACGATGTAAGCGGCTGGGTTACCCTCTTTATCAGCCATCTCTTGCAAGAATGCCACTTGCGCACCCTGACTTTCGACAACGATGCCAGCAGTTTTGAGCTCTGCTACCGTTGCGGCTAAATCATTATTGTAAGCACTTTCGCCCATCACATCGCTACGTTTGAGGCTCACGTTAAGTTTGTCGTACACTTCTTCGCTGTGTGCGATAGATATATCAATAAAGTTTTGCCACAACTGTAAACATTGAATATCACCGCTTTGTAACTTCACTACATAATCTCGAGCACGGTCAGCAAAACCTTCTTCATTGTCGAAACGTACTTTTGCTGCACGGTAAAAATCTTCTAAATCAGATAAAGCCGTCTCGGCCACTTCATTAGCAGCTAACTTGTCATTTAAATGTGCTAGTAACATACCAAATTGTGTGCCCCAATCACCCATGTGATTTTGACGAATAACTTTATGCCCTAAAAATTCCAGTGTTTTAGCGACTGAGTCACCGATTATAGTGCTACGAAGATGGCCAACGTGCATCTCTTTAGCTAAGTTGGGGGCTGAGTAATCGACCACTACGGTTTGTTGTGGTTCAGCTTTAATACCAAGCCGACTATCAGCATTAGCCGCTTCTAACTGCTGTGCTAACCATTGTGGTTTAAGGTAAATATTGATAAAACCAGGACCAGCAACTTCTAACTTTTCAACTTCGCCATTTAACTCAACTACGTCCACAATCTTTTGAGCTATGTCTCGTGGATTTTGTTTAAGCACTTTTGATAAAGCCATCGCTCCATTAAACTGATAATGCCCAAAACCGACACGGGTACTGCGGCTAAGTGGTGTTGGGGTGTCTTCTGGTGCACCTATGGCAATAAGTGCGGCTTTAAATTTTACTAGTAAAAAAGTATGTAAGTTCATGTCTGCTCTTGTCTATAAAATGCATTAGGCTGCTAATAAAAACGCCTTAGTGTTCTCTAGTAGTGTGAAATTCAATATCAGGATAACGCTCTTTGGCTAAGGCTAGATTTACTCTAGTTGGTGCAATGTAAGCCAAGTTATCACCTCCATCTACCGACAAATTCGCTTCTGCTTTACGTCTGAATTCGTCAAGTTTTCTTGGATCACTAGATGTTACCCACTGAGCGGTGTACACATTGATATGCTCATACATTGCATCCACGTTGTACTCGCCTTTTAATCGAGCCACTACCACATCAAATTGTAAGACACCGACTGCACCCACTATCAAGTCGTTATTTTGTAACGGCCTAAATACTTGCACAGCTCCCTCTTCTGCTAATTGAATCAAACCCTTTTGCAACTGCTTTTGTTTGAGTGGATCTTTTAATCGAATACGTTTAAATAATTCTGGTGCAAAATTAGGAATGCCCGCAAAGCGAAACTTTTCACCTGCTGTAAAAGTATCGCCAATTTGAATAGAGCCGTGATTATGCAAACCAATAATGTCACCGGCATAGGCTTCTTCTAACAACTCTCGATCACTGGCTAAAAAAGTCACAGCATCTGAAATTCGTACATCCTTCCCTATTCGGCTATGGTGCATTTTCATGCCCTTTTCATACTTACCCGATACTATGCGGCAAAAAGCAATACGGTCGCGGTGTTTTGGATCCATGTTGGCTTGAATTTTAAACACAAAACCGCTGAACTTTTGTTCATTTGATTCAACCTTGCGTTCACTGGTTTCACGGCCTTGCGGCAATGGTGCCCATTCAACCAACCCATCAAGCATATGATCAACACCAAAGTTACCCATAGCCGTACCAAAAAACACTGGGGTTAGTTCACCTGCCAAAAACTCATCGTGGTTGAACTCGTTTGATGCACCTTTTACTAGTTCAAGCATATCCCGTATCTCTTCAGCGTATACACCGATTGCTTCGTCTAGTTCAGGATTACTAAGACCTTTTACAACACGTACATCTTGAATTGTGTGACCTAAACCTGTTTTATACAGATACGTTTCGTCTCTGAGCAAGTGATAGACACCCTTAAACTCTTTGCCCATACCAATTGGCCAGGTGATAGGTGCACATTTGATATTAAGTACTTTTTCAACTTCATCTAACAAATCAATAGGATCGCGTGTATCGCGATCTAGTTTGTTCATAAAAGTAATAATGGGTGTGTCTCGCAAACGCGTTACATCCATTAGTTTTATGGTACGTGCTTCGACACCTTTAGCTGCGTCAATTACCATTAAGCATGAATCAACTGCAGTTAATGTGCGATAAGTATCCTCTGAAAAATCTTCGTGGCCGGGTGTATCCAATAAGTTAACTGTACATTCGCGATACGGAAATTGCATAACAGAAGTAGTCACAGATATACCCCGCTCTTTTTCCATTTCCATCCAATCAGACTTAGCATGCTGCCCTGACTTTTTACCTTTTACCGTTCCTGCTTTTTGCAGGGCATTACCAAACAATAATACTTTTTCAGTGATGGTAGTTTTGCCCGCATCGGGGTGGGAGATAATCGCAAAAGTGCGGCGTTTATCAACTTCTTGTTGGAAGGACATGGAATACTCTTAAATAACTGATAACTAAATAATTAGGGCACATATTATATATGACATTGGTAAAAAAGTCGCTGTTCTGAGAGAATTTTGTAGTTCTATAAAACGTTTTATTAGGCACCGTACTTTTAGGTGTAGTCGATTCTTATATCGAAGTTTTTTTATTAACTTTTTATTAACTTTTTTATTTACTCAAACCCATGTTTAAATTATATTATAATAGGTAATTTTTTTGCCGTATAACAATAAAAGCAACACTCATATTTTACCATCAGGAAGCAACCTTTCATGTCACGTAGAAAAATGTTTAGTGGCGCGCAGCTCAAATCTTTGCGCAAAGAAGCGGGTTATACCCAAGAAGAACTTGCTCAAAGAGTAGGAATTAGCCGCGAAACAGTTTCTGCAATCGAAAATGACAAGCCTGAAACCATGGACAACATAGGTGTAGGTGTTGTAAATAAGTGGTGGTCCATCTGCCGTCAAACAGCGTCAGAACAAACCCGCGAATCATTCTTTTCCACTATTATGGACTACTTCGGCTTTAACCTAAGCTGATGTTGCTTTAGTCTAGGCTTATGTTGATAAAAGCCTATCTTCCACATTTTTTTACAGCCCTCTTCGGAGGGTTTTTTATGTTTCTTGGTATTGCTACTTTTGGTAACGGATTAACTTTCGATCGTATATATATAATATTATTAATATTTACTGGAATAGTATGTAGGAAAGATGTCAATGTTGTAAGTGTCATCATCATTCTTGTGTTGCAAATGATATGGGATCTGTTGGCCTGGAACTTACTCATAGACGAGAATATGGTTAAGGTGACGTTGTATACAACAGCGCTCTGTGTGTCGTATTATTTTCGTTATGATTGGTTAGCAAAAATAGTCGCCACGGTTGTAATGGTGGCTTCTGCAAGCGAATTATATTGGTACTCCATCGATTACAGTGCTCCAGAAATTTATTGGTATATATGGATTATGATTTCCAATCTTTTAATTAGGTACCTAGTTTTCTGCAGAGTCAGCTTTGTGGACAAGTATTACCATAAGAAAGGAGAATCAGTAAATTTAGATTGGGTTATCTATAAATTGAATGCGGCCTTAACTGTACTTCAGGCGGCTATGGTTTTTGAGTACCTATCAAGACACTTGATAGGTTTTGACAATATAATATTCATATACTATTCGTATTCCTATGTTGTTCACATTATTGGAACAATCATTATTTGGGCCATATTTACCGAAAGCTCTAAACGTTTAATTCCAAAACTAATGAATGCCTGAGCTCCCCTTTCAGCCAAAAAACTTACATAATCTGTTATGTTATAGTTTTTCTATGTAAATAATGATGATTAGGAAACCTGATGAAACTATCTACACCTGCTGTGTTATGTTTAATTGCCTTGATTAGTCCAACCAGTAGGTTTTTTACTCAAACTACACTCAGCGAAATAAAAGCTAGTAACCTAGATTATTTGGTTATACTCGATTTTTTTAGCCTAAACAAAACAGTAGCTCAAAAGG
>CAZMDX010000087.1:0-5360 GCA_964564805.1 uncultured Pseudoalteromonas sp.
CGAATTTATCATCGACAAAAACACTTTCATCTATTGTCCCCCCTGCTCAGGCTAAGGTATTCTAGCCATATTATTTGTACAAAAATGTTTAAGGTCCTACCGACCTTTAAAAAACCTATTCACGGAAATCTTTTTTAATGGCCGAAAAACAATACCAACCTCAAAATATCGAAAAAGAGGTTCAAGCCTATTGGGAAACCCAGCAAACTTTTAAAGCAACAGAAGACGCTGATAAAGAAAAATTCTATTGCCTTTCTATGTTTCCTTACCCCAGTGGTCGTTTGCATATGGGTCATGTCCGCAATTACACCATTGGCGATGTGATCAGCCGCTATCAAAGAATGTTAGGTAAAAATGTACTCCAACCTATGGGATGGGATGCATTTGGTTTACCTGCTGAAAACGCAGCTCTCAACAATAATACTGCTCCGGCTAAATGGACCTACTCAAATATTGATTATATGAAAAACCAATTGAAAACCTTAGGATTTGGTTACGACTGGGATCGCGAAATAGCAACTTGTAAAAAGGATTATTATCGCTGGGAACAGTGGTTTTTCACTCGCTTATTCGATAAAGGTTTAGTGTATAAAAAGAACGCGACTGTCAACTGGGATCCGGTCGACCATACGGTTCTTGCAAATGAACAGGTTATTGACGGTCGAGGATGGCGTTCTGGAGCTTTAGTTGAACAGAGACAAATTCCTCAGTGGTTTATAAAAATCACTGACTATGCGGAAGAGTTAGTTAACGATTTAGAGCAACTAGAAGAATGGCCTGAACAAGTTCGGGCTATGCAGAAAAACTGGATTGGTCGTTCAGAAGGAGTTGAAATAACCTTTGAACTTGAACAAATAATCGCACAGCTAAAAAGTTTTGATGTATACACTACACGACCGGACACTCTAATGGGAGTCACTTATGTTGCAGTTGCAGCGCAACATCCCATTGCATTAGAAGCCGCTAAAACTAACAATGACTTAGCTACATTTATTCAAGAATGTAAAAATACTAAAGTTGCCGAAGCTGAAATGGCTACTATGGAAAAGAAAGGCTGCGCCACAGGGTATTTCGCAGTTCACCCTTTAACCGGTGACAAAGTCCCTGTTTGGGTAGCCAACTTTGTACTCATGGGTTACGGCTCAGGTGCGGTGATGGCGGTGCCGGGTCATGACCAACGAGACTGGGAATTCGCCACCAAATATGACCTTGAAATCAAACAAGTCATTAAGGCCGATGCACAAAGTAATGTTGAATGTGATTTAAGCTTGGGTGCATTTACTGAAAAAGGCTTGTTGGTAAATTCTGGTGAATACAATGACCTTACTTCATCAGATGCTTTTGATAAAATCGCGCAAACCCTTATTGAAAAAAATAAGGGTAGAAAGAAAATCAATTACCGTTTGAGAGATTGGGGTGTATCAAGACAACGATACTGGGGAACCCCTATCCCTATGTTAAATTTAGAAAATGGCGAGTCTGTCACTGTACCCAGTGATCAGTTACCGGTTGAATTACCTGAAGATGTGCACATGAATGGGGTTATTTCTCCAATCAAAGCAGACCCTGAATGGGCTAAAACAGAGTTTAACGGTCAGCCTGCATTAAGGGAAACTGATACTTTTGACACTTTTATGGAATCATCATGGTATTACGCTCGCTACTGCAGTGCGCAAAACGATCAAGCTATGTTGGACCCAGAACAAGCTAATTATTGGTTACCCGTAGATCAATATGTAGGTGGAATTGAGCATGCTATATTACATTTATTATACTCACGTTTTTTTCATAAACTTCTTCGTGATGAAGGTTTGGTTCAATCTGATGAGCCTTACAAACGCCTATTATGTCAAGGCATGGTGTTAGCTGATTCATTTTATCGTGAAGATGCTGCTGGCAAAAAGGTATGGTATTCCCCAGCGGATGTCATCAGTGAAAAAGACGATAAAGGCAGGATTATCAAATCTGTACTTGAGTCTGACGGCAAGGAAGTGATCCATCACGGCATGATTAAGATGTCCAAGTCAAAAAATAATGGTATCGATCCACAACAAGTAATTGACTTATATGGTGCTGATACCATTCGAGTATTTACTATGTTTGCTGCCCCGCCCGAGCAGACATTAGAATGGATTGATTCTGGGGTTGAAGGAGCACACAGATTTGTAAAACGTCTGTGGAATTTAGTGCAAGAACATGTCGAAGCGGGTGAAATAGCAGTGCTTGATAGAACGAATTTATCTGCCCCGCAGAAAAATATTAGGCGTTTAGTTCACAAGACAATTGAAAAAGTCAGCGATGATATTGGCCGACGCCAGACATTCAATACAGCGGTTGCCGCCACCATGGAGTTGCTAAATCATTTACAAAAAGCATCCAAAAAAACTGAGCAAGATCTAGCTGTTTTACGCGAAGGCATCAATGCAATAGTCTTATTACTTACTCCCATCGCTCCTCACATTTGTCATGTGATGTATAGAGACTTAGGTCATAATGATGAAGTAGAAACCGCACCATGGCCTATAGCTGAAGCTGAGGCGATGATTGAAGACGAAAAACTCGTAGTAGTGCAAGTAAATGGTAAAGTCAGAGCGAAAATTACTGTTTCTGCGGACGCTACTAAGGAACAGGTCGAAACGATGGGTCTATCCGAACAGAATATCCTACAACATACAGATGGCAAAACAATTCGAAAAGTCATTTATATACCTGGTAGATTACTCAACATAGTGGCAAATTAAAGTGCTAAAACGTGTGTTTTTTAATGTCTGCATTCTCACAATTGTTTTAACAATTGTGGGTTGTGGCTTTAAGTTACGAGGTGACTATGGGCTACCATCTGGTATTCAGCAACTTCAATTATTAGCGGCACAAAAAAACACCCCTTTGCATAGAATACTGGGGAAACAGCTTCAAGGAATTAACATTGAAGTGTGGGATAATATTCCTATCGATCCTCAAATCGATGGACGAGTAGATGAACAAATAGATGCTATTATTTATCTAACATCAGATATGCTAGAAAGGCGCCTATTGTCACTTTTTTCAACCGGACAAGTAGCAGAATATGAACTGGTGTATACCATTAAATACCAAATTCAATTTCCTACGCAGGACGCACTTGAGCAAGAGTTTGATGTCACTAGGGAATATCAAGACGACCCAAATGCAGTATTAGCTAAGTCTCGTGAGTTGGATTTAATCCAAAATGAAATGCGCCACGAAGCAGCCAATCGCATCATCCGACAAATTGCCAGCTCGTATAATATTTGGCAACAGACTATAGGTGGCTAATGCAGGTTTATCCGAACCGTTTTAATATTGATGCCACTTCAGAACTCAAACCCTTTTATTTGTTTTTTGGTGACGAGCCGCAGCAAAAACTCGAATGTATTGAGTCAATTCGACGTGCAGCTTTAGATCGAGGCTTTGACGAACGTCAATCCTTAGTCGCAGATGGTCAATTTAGTTGGGATACCCTGATTGAAGCAACGCAAACATTATCATTATTTTCTACTCGACAAATTATTGAACTTGAATTGCCCACGGGAAAACCCGGCGCAGAAGGAAGCAAAGTATTAACCAGCTTAGCGCAACATATTAATCGTGATGTGTTAATTGTTATACATGGTGGAAAAATTGGTAAGGATGTACAAAACACCAAATGGTTTAAGGCAGTAGATAAGCACGCCATTTATGTCCCTTGTTATCCTTTGGAAGGCAATGCATTGTATCAGTGGATTAATAATCAGATGCGTTTGGGAGGCATGCAGGCCTCTCAACAAATCTCGCAGTTGTTGATCGACTATTGCGAGGGCAACTTACTTGCTGCTAAACAAGAGATTCAGAAGTTAATGCTACTTTATCCACAAGGTAATCCTAGCTTTGAACAAGTCGAACAGGCGGTGGTTGATCAATCCAGATTTACAGTGTTTCATTTAACCGATGTATTACTTAGTGGCGATGCTCAAAAAGCAGTTAAGATGCTCTATCGTTTGGAAAGCGAAGGTGTTGAACCCAATATTATCGTTTGGGCTTTGACGCGCGAGTGGCAGACTTTGCAAGGGATATTATTTGATCGCCAGCAAGGTAAAACTGTTAACTGGAACCAGTATCGAATATGGAAAAGTCGTCAATCTTTATACCAGTCAGCATTGCAACGATTATCATTAGAACATATGCAAGTGCTACAGCAAAAATTAGCAGAGTTTGATGGTGCAATTAAACAATCTCAAGTAGTGCGGCCTTACATAGAGTTATGCCATTTATGTCTGTTGTTTGTTCCATATCAACTCAATAATGTGCCTTTAGATTATGGTGTTTTAAATTAGGAGTTATTTCTTTACATGCAACTAACACCTCCTTTAGGTATTTTTGGTGGTACCTTCGACCCTATTCACTATGGACATATTTTCCCAATATTGGAAGCAGCGGGCAAAACCAACATCGAAAAAATAGCCTTAATGCCTTGTTATATTCCCAGCCATAAGGATCCAGCAACCGCATCAAGTGAAGATAGGCTTAAAATGGTAGAGTTGGTTTGTGCTGACTATCCTTTGTTTTACCCTGAACCAAGAGATCTTATTCGAGCAAAGCCTACTTTTAGTGTTGATTCTTTGAGAGAAATACGAGCGGCAGTACCTCACACTCCGCTATGTTTTTTCATCGGCACTGACTCATTACAAAATTTATTTACATGGCACAACTGGCCCGCATTATTTACTCTTTGTCATTTTGTGGTGTGTGAAAGAACAGGAGGATCGGTTAAAAACTTAAAGGATAGTGTTGATGATTCTTTAAGACTTGAAACGTCACAATTGTATTCGCCACAACTACAAACATTGCTAAATAAAAGACAAATTTTTAATCCATTGTTGCTGCATAATAGCCTTGCAGGGCATATTTATTTTGCTGATACACAAACATTAACAGTGTCTTCTAGCAAAATCAGGCAACAACTAGTTAATAATCAATCAGTTGATAGTTTTTTACCGCCAAAGATATTAGATTATATTCAACAGCATAAGCTCTATCAGCTAAGTGCAGATTTCTGTTAAACTATACTTACTTTAATCGTATAAATTTAGCCATAAGGAAAGTCTTTGGATCACAAACAATTAAAAGCCTTTGTCATAGAAAAAGTCGAAGATTTAAAAGGCCGCGACATCATCGATTTAGATGTAGCAGAAAAATCATCCGTTACTGAAACCATGTTAATTTGCTCAGGTAATTCTAAGCGCCACGTCATTTCTATTGCCGAAAATGTGGTAGTCGAAGCTAAGCAAGCTGGTACTGCTCCCCTAGGTATTGAAGGTCGTGAGTCCGGTGACTGGGTCTTAGTTGATCTTGGCGACGTAGTT
>CAZMDX010000088.1:0-1752 GCA_964564805.1 uncultured Pseudoalteromonas sp.
ACCCTGTTTAATCAGAGTCATCTAGTGTGTTGACCTTAATTTCAATTCGGTCCCTCGCTAAGTAAACACTTAATTAGATGCAATAAATAAGCGCTATTCATAACAACAAATAACGCTTACTAGAGACCGTCAGTATGCTTTAGTTTCCTGAAGCAACAGGACAAAGAGCGTGCTCAGGTGTTTTTTTACATTTTACCTTGCACCTATTAATCTTTTTCCAAGCTTTTCTGTCCTGCTTTTTTTCCTTCTTAGTGCCATTAGCAAGAGGCACATATTGAGACCAAGGTGTCGGATTTTGACCCACTGCGCAGGCGGGCCTTGCTGCAGCACTGAAACTAACCATTAACATGGCCGAAACAAGTGCCATAGATAAAACTTTGATAATCTTACTATTAATCATCGTGTGTACTCCCTTGTGAAATTTATGTATGTTTTATATTGGACTATAGTTTTTTATTGTTGCTGCTTTTTATTTAGCAAACACTGGACGATAAAGTAATGCAAGTATTTATTTTTACCTATAAAATTTATTAGTAAACAACATAAATAAAAAATAAGTTGTTAATGTTATTTTGATTCTTTTTTGTGCGCTATTGAAGGCTACTTAATCGGCCAAGCGAACTATAGCAAAAAACGCACCACTTTTGCAGGCTACTGTTTTGTATATTAATTTTTTAATTGGCATTTAATTATCTCACCATTACGTAAAAAAACCTGACAGTGCCGGTTAATTATCTACCCTTTTTATTTTTGTGCCTCGCAGGTTCGTATCCCAGACCTTTTCTACTAGCCAATGTCCAATATCAAGCATTTAATACCACTATTCCAATCATAAAATGCGTCTCACACGTGAGGCTAATTAAATAAGTGTTTATTTTTATTTCAGTACACATTGCATTAAGGTATCATTTTTGTGAAAGCAAGGTTTGCAGTCAAATAAATGCTGAAAACGTGTTTAAATAGTCGTAATGGAATGAAATAAATCAGTGGCACAACACAATTTTCAGATTAAAGAAGAACCTTCGGTTCGTAAGTTGCTTAGTCGCATGCCTAGCGGTGTGGCTGACAGCTTTTCTGACGATCAGTTGATGCATCTGAAAGTTGCATTAGGCTCACGCCAATGGGGCCGACACAAAATAGACTTTCGCGGTACTTTTTCGTTCCCTTTCGTAAGCAGTAGATTTTATTATGTTTTTCTTATGGGTAAAAACCATAGGGATTTGTCACGCAGTGAAAAAGTTATATCTGCACTGACACTCTCACTCTTCACCAGTCTTTTAATTTTATTGTGTGTGATGTTTGGGATTTTAGTGCTGTATCTGGTTAAATCGGCATTAGGCATTGATTTAATACAAGGGTTTTCTTTTGGTGTGTGGGGATGGTTTAAGGGATGATAGTGGTTAGATCGACAACAACAATAACGAAATTAACGACATTATGGCAAGGTAAAAAAGTAAAGTTTTCTTCAATAACTTTTCTGGTTTTATTGAGCTGGTTGAGTGTATCTTTTAGTGTTTTATCACAAGAAGAAGGTTTTGCACCTGGTGTTAAAGTTAACCTTTTGCAAGATAATAATATTTTTCGCACCTCAGACGAAATCAGCGACACCATCACTTCTATTGCTCCAACTTTTGCATATAACGCCCTCTATGGAAAACAAGCCGTAAGCGCAATATATAATGGTGATTTCGCCTTTTATACAGACAATAGTGACTTAAACTATCTGGACCATGACATATCAGTTAGAGCCTT
>CAZMDX010000089.1:0-4972 GCA_964564805.1 uncultured Pseudoalteromonas sp.
CTTAAGCGGGAGGCGAATAATACGCGGTTCCCATTTGATGTCAACAATTTAATTAAAATTCTTTTTAACTAAACCTTGCTACATCCCGCAGCAACTATACGTTTACCGTATATGCAACACTGAGGATTAACCTGTTATGTTGCGAGTGACCTAAGTGGTCTCCCTTGAAGCGAGGGCGCATTATAGATACATCAGATTCCTATGCAAGCCCTAATTTACAATTAACGCTTAACTGCTCAAAAAGCAAACTAGATGCACATTTAAGTAGCTATTTGAGGTAATAAAGTGCCAATTATTTTTGATATGATATGTATATTATTTTTAATTAGGAATAAACATGCCCATTCGACCTTATAAAAGTAAATATCCTACATTAGCAGAACATTGTTATGTAGATGCTTCATCAGTGTTGGTAGGAGACGTTGAATGTGCTGAACATGTCAGTATTTGGCCTCTTGTAGCTGCAAGGGGTGACGTAAATTATATAAAAATAGGTGCTAGGACGAATATCCAAGATGGAACCGTATTACATGTATCTCGAATAAGTGAACTCAATCCTAATGGCTATCCTCTTATTATAGGCGCAGATGTGACAGTAGGTCATAAATGTATGTTGCATGGTTGTATCTTAGGAAACAGAATATTAGTTGGTATGGGTACAATCGTAATGGATGGTGCAATTGTTGAAGATGATGTGTTTATTGGAGCAGGCACATTAGTGCCACCTAATAAGATACTCAAAAGTGGTTATCTGTATAAAGGTAATCCTGCACAACAAGCAAGACCACTAAAAGAAAGCGAGGTAGCATTTTTAAGACAATCAGCCCTAAACTATATAAAACTTAAAGATGAATATATTGAGGAATTTAAGTAGATTCAATATGCGTAGACATATTCGGCGGTGAGCCATAATTCACCGTCTGAATTTAATTGGTCTTGTTCAAGCTCTTGCTCGATTATGTCTTCTATTTCAAACTGCTTATTTTTATACATATTCGTTAACTCTTCTTTACTTAGGCCGTTTATGTAACAAGCCAGCATTTGGCCTGAATACATAATATCTACTTTGATCGCTTCCTTTGCACTTATATAAGAAAAGCCATCTAAAACTTGAACGGCTTGATTCATAAACTACTTCTTAATTCACAAATAACGGGGGATACATCAGGTCGATAACCAGTCCACAAATAAAAACTTTCTGCAGCCTGCCCTACTAACATACCTAATCCATCAAAAGTATTGGGTACCCCTAAATTTTTTGCATATTGAATAAACACGGTAGATTTGTCCGCATAACTCATATCATAAATATTAGCGCAGCTACTAATCATAGAGTCTGGGATACAGGGTAACTCTCCCGCCAAACTAGCAGATGTAGAATTAATAATAAGGTCAAAGGGTTGCTGAATCGTATCTAAATGATTAAGACCGATGCCAATAAAATTATCTTGAGGTAATAATGAGGCTAATTTCTGAGCTTTTTCCTCTGTACGATTTGCAACTATTAGTAATGTTGGATCTAGTGCCAACATAGACTGTAATACTCCTCTTGCAGCACCACCAGCACCTAGTAACAATATGCGAGCATCTTTAACCGGTATATTTAAGCGGTGAAGATCTTGTACTAAACCCTGGCCATCAGTAGTGTCACCTAAAAAGGTACCATCTTCTCTTCTGATAACTGTGTTAACAGCACCAGCAAGTTTTGCACTTGCAGACAAAGCATTGACCCATTTTGCTACTTGCTCTTTAAAGGGAGAAGTAACGTTACAACCTTTTGCGTTCTCGTCCAAAAAAAAGTCTGTCAGAGTAGACATGAAGTCTTCTTTAGTTGAAAAAGTACGATCATATTCAATTGTTAACCCGGCTTGTTTTGCAAACATGTGGTGAATCGAAGGTGACTTACTGTGCGCTATTGGGTTACCAAATACCGTATATCTACTCATTATATCCATTCTCTCGGATGAAGATAATTAGCATATAAATCTGCTTCCTTGCTATTTGGCTCAGGTTCGTAGCAATATTCCCATCGAACAAGTGGTGGCATAGACATCAATATTGACTCGGTTCGTCCCCCTGATTGTAATCCAAATAAAGTGCCTCTATCGTGAACTAAATTAAATTCTACGTAACGCCCTCTCCTGTATAATTGGAAATCACGCTCTTTTTGATTAAAAGGAATATCTTTGCGTTTTTCCACAATCGGTACGTAAGCATCTAAAAAACCATCTCCGACTGCTTGCATAAACTTGAAACTTGTTTCAAATCCCTGTTTATTTAAATCATCAAAAAATAATCCGCCTACTCCACGCGTTTCATCACGATGTTTTAAATAAAAATAATCATCGCACCATTTTTTATATTCTGGATAAACGTTGTCACCAAAAGGTAGGCAAAGTTTATTAGCAACTGTGTGCCAGTGCACTACATCTTCATAAAATGGGTAAAAAGGTGTCAGGTCGAATCCTCCCCCAAACCACCAGACGGGCTTTTCACCAGGCTTTTCAGCGATAAAAAAACGTACATTAGCATGGGTTGTCGGAACAAAAGGATTGTGAGGATGAATAACTAAGGACACACCAACGGCTTGAAAACTCCGACCCGCTAGTTCAGGCCGAGCAGCGGTCGCTGATTCAGGTAGTTTTCCACCAAAAACATGAGAAAAGTTAACTCCAGCTTGCTCAATGAATTTACCGCCTGTTAACACACGAGTACGACCACCACCACCGAGCTCGCGCTGCCAATTGTCTTCAACAAAGTTTCCTTTACCGTCAACCAGCTCTAAAGTTTGAGAGATAACGTCTTGTAGCTTAAGTAAATACTGTTTAACTTTTTCTATATCTGGCAATGAATCTGATGTCATCTAGCTAATTGTCTCTTATAGTTTGACCGGTTATTCCATGGCGGATTTGGCTGGGTTTATTTGCCCCACCTAATGCACCATCAACTAGTAATAAGGTCTTATCGAATTGTTGATATAATTGTTGAGCATTTATCGCAGGTTTAGTTCCAGTAACATTAGCACTGGTGGATATCAAAGGTTTGCCAAATAACTCGCATAACTGACTTACAACAATGTGTCTACTGACTCGTACCGCAATTAAATCGCTGTCACCAGTCACCCATTTAGGTGATTGTTTAGAGGCAGGTAACAACCAGGTCACTGAGCCAGGCCAACTAGAAAATATTTCAGTACGCATATGCAGAGGTATTTTTTCATCATCTATATAAGGTGACAATTGCGAGTATGTTTTTGCGACTAGGATCAAACCTTTATCAACAGAGCGTTTTTTCAAAGATAATAATTTGTACACCGCATCTTCATTATCTGGATCACATCCGAGTCCATACACCGCTTCAGTTGGGTAAGCAATCACTCCTCCCTTCTGCAAGGTTTGCATAATAAGTGCTGAGTTTTCAATTGTTAATAAACATTTCATGTAATGACAATTCTGTGAATTTTTGATTGAATTTAACCCAAGTATGTAATTTAAAAACACAATGCTAAGAACAACTTTATGATGCGTTTTTAAGGTTTAGGAATTTTACATTGGCATTTTTTTTGAGGGCATAACAGTTCAACTTCAATGCTGCCTTTCTTCTGTTGCATAATTGGCCAATGACATTCTGGACATGGGTAATCGACAGGTGGCAAGTTCAATAAATATTTGCATTTTGGATAATTGTCACACGCATAAAATGACTTACCAAACTTATTTGAACGCTTAGTCATATGTCCCTTTTTACACAAGGGACAGGTTAATTGTGTATCTTCACTGTTCGAGTTTGACTCAATGTAATCACATTCAGGAAATTCGCTGCAGCCGATGAACAAACCAAAGCGACCTTTCTTAATAAGTAATGTTGATTGGCATGATGGGCAAATAGAACCTTCGATGGTTTTAATCTCAGAATTTTCGTATTCATGTAATGGCTTTGAAAAATCACATTCTGGATAATGGCTACAGCCAATAAAGGCACCAGATTTTCCTCGTCTGACGTTTAACTTGGCGTCGCATTTTGGACAAGGCCCAAAGGCTTGCTCTGGAGCGGTGGTTGAAAAAAGGGAGTGGTCAATCTTAGACATTTATCACAACACTCGACTACTTATAATTAAAATAATTAATGAAGAGGCCCTTCAGGCTCTTCAAACAACAAATCTTCCATTTGAGCGTAAGCGTTTTCTTTTCCTGGTACATTAAACAGTACCATTAGCACTACCCATTTCATGTCCTCTAAGCAAAACTCTTTAGAATCGATTTCCATCACTCGATCAATCACCATTTCTCGAGTGAAAGAATCAAGGACATTGATTTGTTCGAGAAACATTAGAAAACCACGACACTCGACATCTAATCGCATTTCTTCTTCTTGCGTGTAAACACGAGTAACAAAAGAAGCAGAGCCTTTAGCTAAATAAGGAGTAATGTCAGTGTCTTGTAATGCTGCAAGTTTTTCTAACCAAGACAACGCTTTGTATATCTCGTCATGGTGAAAGCCAGCCCTTGTTAGCTCATCTGTCAGCTCGTCCTGATCGACTCGTATCTCAGTTTCGTTATGAATAAAATTTTCAAATAAATACATGAGGATATCAAACATTTTATTTTTTCCCCAATTTGATGTAACCGCCAGGGACAGCAGTCACTATACCGCATAATTCATATTCTAATAATTGTGACATTACATCTGCTACTTCTATACCGCTGCGTTGTGCCACTATATCTAGTGGTGTCACTTCGAAATCTACACTATCTAACAATTTGTCTGATGCCAAGCTTTGTGACATGTTTTTTTCTACTTTATCCGCTTTTATACTTGATGTAGGCAAAATGAGATGCTGAAATTCCTCATTAATATCTTCAACACATGTCACCAATTTCGCCCCCTGTTGAATCAAATGATGGCAACCTGCAGACATGGGATTGAGAATGTTTCCAGGTAACGCAAATACTTCTCTGTTTTGCTCTAAAGC
>CAZMDX010000090.1:0-2895 GCA_964564805.1 uncultured Pseudoalteromonas sp.
ACTTAAGGTAAGTTAATTACTTTTAGCTTTCGCCTTTTTACCAACGGCAAGGGAACCAGCATTTACATCGCCACCCTTCACAATAATTCCACTATTAATAATAGTAGTTCGGCGCTCACCTAATTCATTAGTATCAATGTTATGACTGTCAAGAAAGCTCACAATGGTATCCAGAAAACTTCGCTCAAGTGTCTTAAAATATAATTCCTTGTCTAATTTCTGAAAGTAATGCTGGTATTCCTCACCAGAATAACTCTCACGAATAGTCGTTTTCGCTCCATAGTTGAAAAGTGGATTATCATCAACTTCTTTTTGTACTCTTCGCGATTGACTAATAAAAATTTCTGAAAGCAGGTTTTGAATTCTGGCTACAAACAAAAGGGTGGAATAAGCAGAAAATAGGCCTCCAAATAAAAAACGAACCACCACACTGCTTAGCTTTTTTTTGGTGCTTAGTGTGGCCATACTGTCAATTTTTCTATATTGAGAAGCGATAGGCGTCAGTAAAAAACGACTCACTTCGACAAATAGATTATCACTTTGTAACGAAAATCGAATATAGAAAGACAATATTATGTCGTTTTCCCAGTCTGCAACTTGTACTAGTTTGTAGTGCCGCACTTGTTTATTGGATGACGCATAGAAATTCTTAATCTGCAGATTTTTTACCGATGAGATGGGACGTTTGTATTTATCAGGTAACATCCAATCAATATCCTTTATATCGGTGCCATTTACAAACAACATATCTTTAATGGAAAGCTTAGAAAAACCCAGGCTTTTGAGGTTTTCACTCAGGCATTCATAAAGCTCATCTAACTCAAAATCTTTAATATCAGCTTCATCATGGCAAGTTATGTCATCTTTTTTCTTACTTAAATCTATAGAGATAGACCAGCCATCCAAATCCAGTCCCGAACCTATAAATGGGTTAAAACCATCATAGATAACAATGTTTTCTCCTTGTTTGTGAGCATATTCAGGGAAGACTGACTCTCCAAGAAATTCTTGCTCAAAATCATTCTTGTTAAATGTTTTTGCGTTAAAAAAATGTTTTACCCATTTTCTCTGTTTTCTTTCTTTAATGATCCATGTTGTCCCAGCAATTAACAAATTAACTAAAATTCCTGTATTGGCAAAATTTGAATCGCTTCGACTTTCTGACGCCACGGCAAGTAGGATTAAAAAAGTAAATGTGAGAAACGTAAAAAGTAACTCATATTTTAAATCTCTTCGATCAAGCTTTTCACATGTATTCACTAGTAATTGCATATCCACACCGTTTTCTGGTGCTAATAATTTAATATCACTTTTTACAAATTCTTTTATATTTTTACGATATGAAGGGCCATTTAAAAATGCAGATGATAATAAGTAGCGCATAACACTTCCATTTGCTCTAGACACATTAAATTCCTTTTATGGTTAATTAAATAGTAATTCGGGTTTGTTCTCATATTTGAAAAAGATTGATAAAAAGCTTAATAGTAATTAATAAACTTAGAGTGTATTGGTATTGTCAAAGTGTGCCAAATTTAAGCACTAATAACTAACAATCTAAAAATAACAACAATATTATTTTTAGATTAAACGTTTAATTTATGAAATGAAATAAGGCTAAAAAAACGATATTTACGGATACAGGTTTGATAAAACAGATTTAAAATACACATGAGTAAGCCTTGTATTGACGTATTGTAAATTTTCATCTTTTCATAATAGTCTGGGATTGAAAATAATCAAATTTGAACAACATAGATGTTTCGTTTATTTGGGATGAAATATTGAATCAAAAACCAGTATTTGTTTTTGTCATAACTTATTTTAATAGTGAAAAGAATTATAAAAGCGTCATAGGTATTTTAAAATAAAAAGTTAATGGCTATACCTAACTACAAACCGCATCTAAGTCTTAATATTTACACTTTTTTTTGCAGCAAATTTAATTCAATAATGGCGATTATAAAGAAAATAGAGTGAAATATTAATTTCTTTGGGGGGATTTTTTCACGAGCACGTCTGATTTATGATCTTAAATGTATTCATTGTGAACCACGTCTAAGCTTCTACACGGTAAGCTACGTTGTATTAAACAATATAAAATTATTGATACGATGACTTATAAACATGCAAAACCAATAAAACCAACTATTTTTCGGCACAAAAAAATTGACTATGGCCAGTATTCTATAACATGTTAATTTATTTTTATTAACGACCTAAAATAATATCTGTGAGACCAAATAAGCCATATAAAATAGGCTGGTGTATCAGATAAATAATTAACGAATGTTGGCCCAATATAACTAACTTATCTGAAATGGCATTAGATTTGACTTTAACCTGAAAATTTTTTTTATGCATGACAAACACACCAATCAATACCACACCAATCCATGGGAAGAAACTAACTAAGTCTACCGTGCGAGTAGGTATGCCTAAATGTGAAACACTCCACTGCCAAACTGGATATAAGTTTAAAATACCGCTCCAATAGCCTAAAAAGCAACCTACGCCAATTATCAAAGCAATATAAGGAGCACGCACAAACAAAACTGATATAGGTAATGCGACGGTAACAAAGTGTATGATACCAAAATACACCCATGCATTTGGATGCATAAACAAACTGCCTAGTGAAATAAACATAGAGACTGCAAAAAGTTTGCCCACAGCTTTAATGAGCTTTTTTTTGTTAATCGACTTTTGATATGCAGAATAACTACTCATGCCTACAGCCAACAAAAAACTACTAACAATAATGGATCTAAATATTACCCACTCGATATCTTTACTGGTACTAAAATTTGCCCAACCAAAGGTCGTTAAGTCATAACCAAAGTGAAAAATGATCATTAAAACGATTGCTAGACCTCTGAGTAAATCAATCTCATA
>CAZMDX010000091.1:0-6703 GCA_964564805.1 uncultured Pseudoalteromonas sp.
ACCACGTAGTTGATTGTCGATTCTGCGTGATTCATGGCGCTCGGTACCTATTATGTGCAAACCACCAGAAGCTAAAACTGCATCATGGGCAATTTTCCAATCTTCTTTAATTTTTTCAACTTTACTTGGCTTAGGATCATGGATTTTATCAATCTCAGCCTGCCAGTTTCCACCTAAAACGATATCGGTGCCACGGCCTGCCATGTTAGTAGCAATCGTAATAGAACCGGCTTTTCCGGCTTGTGAGACAATATCTGCCTCTTGCTCATGAAATTTGGCGTTTAATACTTTATGGGCAATTTTTTCTTTTTTCAAAATACCCGAAATCAATTCTGAATTTTCTATTGATACGGTGCCAACTAAGGCTGGTTGACCGCGTTTTACACAGTCTTTGATATCTTCGACTATCGCTTCGTATTTTTCTTCAGCGGTTAAAAAAATCAAATCAGCTTTATCATTACGAACCATAGGTTGGTTAGTGGGGATAACAACCGTGTCTAGACCGTAAATACTTTGAAATTCAAAAGCCTCTGTATCTGCAGTACCCGTCATGCCAGAAAGTTTGTCGTACAAACGAAAATAATTCTGGAAAGTAATAGAAGCTAAGGTTTGGTTCTCATTTTGAATGTGAACCCCTTCTTTGGCTTCTACTGCTTGGTGCAAGCCTTCAGACCAGCGACGACCTTCCATGGTACGTCCAGTGTGCTCATCAACAATTACAATATCGTCATCTTTAACAATGTAATCTACATCTTTTGAAAAAAGCTTGTGTGCACGTAACGCAGCATTCACATGGTGCAGCAATGAAATATTGGCCGCAGCAAATAAAGACTCATCTTCTGGTAAAATGCCTTCACGCTGTAAGACTTGCTCTACAAAAATTTGACCGTTTTCAGTTAAATGGACTTGTTTACCTTTTTCATCAATGGTGTAGTGACCGTCGCCTGTTTCGCCTTCTTCATCTTCTTTTTCTTGCTTAGTCAGCTCAGGTATAATCACGTTAATTTTGCGATACAACTCAGAGCTGTCTTCAGCCTGACCAGAAATAATAAGCGGTGTACGCGCTTCATCGATAAGTATTGAATCAACTTCATCAATTACAGCAAAATGTAATGACTTCTGGACACGTTCTCCAGGACTGAACGCCATATTGTCCCGCAGGTAATCAAAACCAAACTCGTTATTTGTGCCATATGTGATGTCTGCAGCATAAGCGTCTCTTTTTTGCTCATGATTCATGCCCGGAATGTTACAGCCTACTGTTAAGCCAAGAAACTCAAATAAAGCTCGACTCCAATCTGCATCACGGGTGGCTAAATAATCGTTTACGGTAATAACGTGAACGCCTTTACCTGATATAGCGTTGAGATATGAGGGTAATGTTGAGGTTAACGTTTTACCTTCACCCGTTCGCATTTCTGCTATTTCACCTTGATGCAAGACTTGACCACCGAGCATTTGCACATCGAAATGACGCATTCCATAGACTCGTTTACTGGCTTCACGTACAACTGCAAAGGCTTCAACCATGATATCTTCTGTGGTCTCTTCATTGTCTAAACGTTGCTTGAACTGGCTGGTTTTATCTTTGAGCTGAACGTCAGATAAGGCTTCGTATTCGGCCTCTAGCTGATTAATGAGGACAACAGACTTGCCCAGTTTTTTTATAGTCCGGTCGTTACGGCTGCCAAACATTTTTGTGAAAATACTAGAAAACATCGATTTACAGCTTCCAATCTAAATAATTAATAATTTTACTTGTACACAAATTAAAAACAACTTGCGAACAACCCTGTACTAAATAAAATAATCGGCTCATTAGAGCCGATTATCGATATTGAATTTTTACACCATCAGATGTTAGGAGCCTTTCCGATATACATAGGGTAACGGATCTTGCTGTTTACCTTTGTGAATCACTTCATAGTGCACATGAGGTCCAGTAGAACGACCTGTACTGCCCATCACCGCAATACTTTGCCCTTTAGTCACCACATCACCAATCTTGACATTAACTTTTTTATTGTGTCCGTAACGTGTGACAAGATCACCGCCATGATCAATTTCAACCAACTCGCCGTAGCCATAACGACTCCCTGACCAAGTGATAATGCCTGCGCCAGTGGCAAGGACAGGTTCGCCTTCTTTACCGGCAAAATCGAGACCTTTATGCATGGAAGGTAAGCCGTTGAACGGGTCTTTACGTATTCCATAATATGAGGATAACCATCCAGAGGATATTGGTTTACCCTCCAATTTACTCTCACGGTTTATATGGTGACTTAACATGATAGATTCAAGTGCGGAAAGTTCCCGGGCTTTAATCTGAATTTTATCAATCATGTCATCGATCCTTGATAAAAGTACGTCTTGCACTTGGATATCAACGCTGTTGTTGTCCAAAGGACCACCCGTGCTTGGTATTTGATTAAATGTAAATTCAGAGGGATTAAGCTTTGCTTGCTGAACTAACCTCGACCCTAATACATCTAGGCGTAGAATTTGGCTTTGCATATCTGCTAGTTTAAGCATTATACCTGCCATACGTTGCTCAGTATTAGTTTTGAGAATACTAACTTCATTGGCCTGTTCATCTAGACCCGTTGTAACATATTTGATCCTAGCAATATTTTCGTCTGGAGAATGAGTTGAGCGGCTGGAAACAAGAAATAGACCACTTATAGCTAACAACGCTAACAGCAATTTTTGCTGACTTATATTTATTATAAATCGCGCTTTATTACTTCTAAAGAGTAACGTTAATTTCATTACTATTGACTACCTTTTCAACATGGACTCAATACAACGTTAATTTTAATTCACGTAAACATGAACTAAGAGCATTTCAACGTACACCTGACAACATCTGGTTGATTTTTAAGCGATTCACTTATTCAATGCAGAATAATCTAAACCAAACTTAATCAAATATGTAGATGTTTAAATTCAAGAAATGTTGATCGTGTTTCAGAGTATCATACAGCTGATACAAATATTGTTGATAACTAAGAAAATATTATTTGATTAGCTAAATTGAGTAAATAAAAAGTTTAATTTGTCAATAATGCTGATGCAAAGCGTATGGGCATCTCTTCAGGCGTGTCATAACATACAAATTCCCAACATTCTTTGTTTTGTAATAATGCGTTGAGTAATTTGTTGTTCAATCCATGTCCAGTTTTATAAGCCACTAATTCGCCGATAATACTATGTCCACCTAAGTACAAATCACCGATCGCATCCAGTATCTTGTGCTTTAAGAACTCATCAGCGTAACGTAATCCTTCAGGATTCAGGACCCTATATTCGTCTAACGCTACTGCATTCTCCATGCTTCCACCTAATGCTAGGTTGAGAGAATTCATATATTCAAGATCTTTCATGAAACCGAATGTACGAGCTCGGCTTACCTCGTCAACATAAGACGAAGAATCGAAATCAAGCACCATATGTTGACGAGTTTGACTGATTACTGGATGATCGAAATCAATCCTGAAGTCAACCCTAAAACCATCATGTGGGCGAAGTTCAGCCCATTTATCACCGTCTTCGACTTTAATAGATTTATTGATCTTGATGAACTTTTTTGGCGCATTGATTTCTTCAATTCCTGCTGATTGCAACAAAAATATAAACGGACTAGCACTGCCATCCATGATGGGCAGCTCGTCACTATCAACTTCTACAAGGATGTTGTCTATACCTAAACCTGCTAGAGCAGAAGCTAGGTGTTCGACTGTTGAAATTTTCGCACCGTCAGCGTTACTAATGCATGTGCACAACATTGTATCGCCAACAGCATCTGCGCGAGCAGGAATATCCGCATGAGGCTCAAGATCAACGCGCCGAAATACAATGCCTGTATTCGCTGGCGCTGGCCGGAGAGTCATAGTGACCTTGTCACCTTTATGCAAACCAATTCCTGTCTCTTGTACAGATTGTTTTATGGTGCGTTGTTTAATCATAACCTTTAGCTCAATAGCTTTATGGAATAAAAAGCGGCACGTACTGTACTAAATATATTTAGCATTGTCAAAAATCTGACACATTTAATGATGCATCCAATACAAACCATTAATGAGACAGGTTTTTTACTAAATAATTCACTCTAATATTCTAATCTGCCTGTTTACGCAAAAATGCAGGAATATCTAAATATTCTAAATCATTGCCTTGTTCAGGTTTTTCATCACGATCAATCGCTTTTGAAGGTTCTGGCATCTGACTAGCACTTGGCATCGCATGCGCTCCTCCGTTAGCCTGCAGTTTAAACTCATTACTATCAGGAATAACTTTGCTTGTTCTATTAGACACTAAAGAAATGTCTGGTTTCTTTTCAGCACCAATACCCGTTGCTACAACTGTAACGCGCAATTCATCGGTCATTTCCATATCAATAACAGTACCTACCACCACAGTTGCGTTTTCAGATGCAAATGCTTTTACAGCATTACCCACGGTTTCAAACTCATCAATAGAGAAATCAGGACCAGCAGTAATATTGACCAAAATACCTCTAGCACCAGACAAATCGATATCTTCTAGTAGAGGACAAGCAATAGCACTTTCTGACGCTTCTTCAGCACGATCTTCACCAGATGCACTGCCATGCCCCATCATAGCGGTGCCCATTTCTGACATAACAGTACGCACATCAGCGAAATCCACGTTAATCAAACCAGGACGCGTAATTAGTTCTGCAATACCTTGCACTGCACCACTTAAAATGTCGTTAGCGGCGCTAAAAGCTTGAAGTAATGGTGTACCTTTACCCATCACTTTCAGCAATTTTTCATTTGGAATGGTAATCAATGAATCGACGTACTTTGACAATTCCTCAATACCTTGCTCGGCAAAATCTGTGCGTTTTCTACCTTCAAATGGAAAAGGTTTAGTCACTACTGCTACAGTTAAAATGCCTAATTCTTTGGCTATTTTTGCCACTTCTGGGGCTGCACCTGTTCCTGTACCACCACCCATACCGGCAGTGATAAATACCATATCTGCACCTTCAAGGGACTGACGTATGGTTTCTCTGTCTTCTTCTGCTGCTTGGCGACCAATATTCGGATTAGCACCTGCACCTAAACCTTTGGTTACACCAGAACCAATTTGTAACGTGACGTTTGCAGAAGAACTGCGCAACACTTGAGCATCAGTATTGATGGCGATAAATTCTACACCTTCAATATTTTGTGCCACCATGTGCTCGATTGCATTTCCTCCACCGCCGCCAACACCAATAACCTTAATGATCGCTTCTTCGCTATGACTATCCATTAACTCAAACATTTTTACTCTCCGGTTTTTACATAAAAGCAGCTAGGTATACGTCCTTGCCCACTGCCCAATTTTTTATCGCTTACAAGTAAGTGTGTCGACACCAACACTCAAAACTCACCCTTAAACCAACTTTGAATTTGTTGCCACACACCGTCGTTTGCTTTGTTTTTCATAGCTAACTGACTGATGACATGCTCTTTTCCGTATTGTAGTAAACCTACAGCTGTCGCAAATTTTGCACCTTCGACATACTCGGATAAACCTTTCATTCCTAATGGCTCACCTACACGAACCGGCATTTGAAAAATTTCTTCTGCAAATTCAACCGCTCCTTCCATTTTTGCTGTACCACCTGTTAATACTATCCCTGCAGCAATTTGTTCTTCTAATCCACTGGAACGAATTTCATCGTGCACCAGCTCGAACAATTCTTGATAACGAGGCTCGATGACCTCTGCCAATGTGTGTCTGGACATAGCTCTGGATGGCCTACCACCAACACTATGTACCTCAATATTTTCTTCCATGCTGACCATGTCTTTTAGAGCACAAGCATGTTTAATTTTAATCTCTTCAGCATGGCTAATAGGTGTCCGGAATATCTTCGCAATATCACTCGTAATTTGATTACCTGCTGCAGGAATAACCGCGGTATGGCGAATAGCACCATCGGTGTAGATAACCATATCGATAGTACCACCTCCAATATCAACAACGCACACACCAAGTTCTTTTTCATCATCTGTTAAAACAGCATAACTAGAAGCCAGAGCAGAAAATATGAGTTGATCAGCGGTTAGTTCGCAACGTTCTACACATTTCACCAAATTTTTGGCCATGTCATCGGCACAGGTAATAATGTGTGCCTTTGCTTCCATTCTGACACCTGACATGCCAATAGGATTTTTAATGCCTTCTTGTACATCAATAGTAAATTCTTGAGGCAGCACATGTAACAAGCGACGCTCAGCAGCAATAGGCACAGACCGTGCTGCGTGAACTACATTATCCACATCTTCTTGAGTCACTTCCTGATTATTAATCGGTACCATACCGCTTTCGTTTTGACATTTCACATGACGACCCGAAATCGCCATGAATACAGATGATACACTGCAATCTGCCATTAACTCCATTTCGTGTACGGCACGTTTAACAGATTGAACCACAAGGTTGAGGTCATTGACGCCTCCTTTATCCATACCTTTGGAAGCATGGCAGCCAACACCCACGATACTAATAGAGTTGTCATCTAAAAGCTCGCCAACTATGGCTTTAACATTACTGGTACCTATGTCTAAGCCAACAATTAGCTTTCTTTCTGTACCTTTAGACATATTGCCCAACTTTCACAATTATCACACTCATCACACTCATCACACTCACGTTAATTTAATCTTTTCTTATGCAGTTATTATGG